>CAZVWX010000077.1:0-6826 GCA_964631105.1 uncultured Prevotella sp.
TGCCCGCCGGCGACATCGGCGTGGGCGGCCGCGAGGTGGGCTACATGTTCGGCCAGTACAAGGCCCTGACCCATCAGTTTGTTGGCATTCTCACTGGCAAGGGCCAGGAGTTCGGCGGCTCGCTCATCCGCCCCGAGGCCACCGGCTACGGCAACGTCTACTTCCTGGAGAACATGCTCAAGACGCGCGGCATCGAGCTCAAGGGCAAGAAGGTGCTCGTCTCCGGAGCCGGCAACGTGGCCCAGTACACCATCGAGAAGCTGCTCCAGCTGGGCGCCATCCCCATGACCTGCTCCGATTCCGACGGCTACATCTACGACCCCGACGGCATCGACGAGAAGAAGCTGGCCTACATCATGGAGCTGAAGAACGTTGAGCGCGGCCGCATCAAGGAGTATGCCGAGGAATATCCCACAGCCAAATACGTGGCCGGGGCCAAGCCCTGGTTCGAGAAGGCCGACATCGCCACGCCCTGCGCCACGCAGAACGAAATCAACGAGGAGGCCGCCAAGGCCCTGGTGGCCAACGGTGTGGTGGCCGTGAGCGAGGGCGCCAACATGCCCACCACGCCCGAAGCCATCAAGGTGTTCCAGGACGCCAAGATTCTCTACTGCCCGGGCAAGGCCTCCAATGCCGGCGGCGTGGCCGTGTCGGGACTGGAGATGTCGCAAAACTCGGAGCGCCTGCACTGGAGCCGCGAGGAAGTCGACGAGAAGCTCCACGCCATCATGAACAACATCCACGAGAACTGCGTGAAGTATGGCACCGGCGCCGACGGATACATCAACTACGTCAAGGGCGCCAACGTGGCCGGATTCCTCAAGGTGGCCAAGGCCATGATGGCCCAGGGCATCGTGTAACCATCCGCCCGCGGAATTTCCCAAAGACCCATCCACACGGGTTGCCGGCACGGTGCCGGCAACCCGTGTTTTCGTTTCATCCACCGCCGCCCGCAAAATGTCTTTCATAATGCAAGATTATGCGGAATAATTCGAACCTTACAGGCCGATACGCAAAAAAAACATAGCAAAATGATAAAAACAGGGCTGAATCCATTCCTTTTTGGAAAATAATTCGTATATTTGCAATCCAAGAAGGAGGTTTTTGCAACCCGGCACGGGGGCAATCACAACACAACACCGGGGCAACGGCTCCCCCGCCAGGGGCGAGGCCGCGCCCCCAGCCCGTAGAGAAAATGAATTACATCAAACACTTAGAGAAAAAGATATAAAAGGATGATACTCGACATTGAAATGCTGCGGAACTTCTATGCTTCCTATTCCGCCCAAGTAAAGAAAGCCAAAACCCTCATCAACCGGCCGCTGACCTACGCCGAGAAAGTGCTCTTCGCGCACCTCTACCGTCCCGACGACCTGCGCCCCTTCAAGCGCGGCGAGGCCTACGTCGACTTCCGCCCCAACCGGGTGGCGATGCAGGACGCCACGGCCCAGATGGCCCTGCTCCAGTTCATGAACGCGGGCAAAGACCAGGTGGCCGTGCCGGCGACGGTGCACTGCGACCATCTCATCCGCGCCGACTGGGGAGCCGACAAAGACCTGCCCGAGGCCCGGAAGACCAACAAGGAGGTGTACGACTTCCTGCAATCGGTGTCGCAAAAATACCACATCGGCTTCTGGGGGCCGGGGGCGGGCATCATCCACCAGGTGGTGCTCGAGAACTACGCCTTCCCCGGCGGCATGATGGTGGGCACCGACTCCCACACGCCCAACGCCGGCGGACTCGGCATGGTGGCCGTGGGCGTGGGCGGAGCCGACGCCGTAGACGTGCTCACCGGACAGCCCTGGGAGCTGAAGATGCCCCGCCTCATCGGCGTGCACCTCACCGGGCGCCTCTCGGGCTGGGCCTCGCCCAAGGACGTCATCCTCGAAATCCTCGGCCGGCTCACCGTGAAGGGCGGCACCAACGCCATCCTGGAATACTTCGGCCCCGGCGCCGCAACCCTCTCCACCACCGGCAAGGCCTCCATCTGCAACATGGGGGCCGAGCTGGGCGCCACGTGCAGCCTGTTCCCCTTCGACGAGAACGCCGACGAATACCTCCGCAAGACCGGACGCGCCGAGGTGGCCGTCATGGCACAGCAGAACGCCGACGAGCTCCGCGCCGACCCCGAGGTGGCGGCACACCCCGAAGCCTTCTTCGACCAAATCGTACACATCGACCTCGACAACATCGAGCCCCACCTGAACGGCCCCTTCACGCCCGACGCCGCCACCCCCATCAGCCACATGAAGGCCAAGGGCCCCGCCAACGGCTACCCCATGGCCGTGGAAGTGGGCCTCGTGGGCAGCTGCACCAACTCCAGCTACGAGGACCTGGCGCGCGCCGCGTCGGTGGCCCGCCAGGCCTACGAGAAGCACATCCCCGTGAAGGGGCAGCTCATCATCAACCCGGGCTCCGAGCAGATACGCTACACCACCGAGCGCGACGGCATCCTCGACGACTTCCGCCGCATCGGAGCCGTCATCATGACCAACGCCTGCGGACCCTGCATCGGGCAATGGCGGCGCCACACCGACGACAACACGCGGCGCAACACCATCGTCACCTCCTTCAACCGCAACTTCCGCCGCCGGGCCGACCAGAACCCCAACACATTCGCCTTCATCGGGAGCCCCGAGATGACCACCGCGCTGGCCATCGCCGGACGGCTCGACTTCAACCCCGCCACCGACACCCTCACCTCGGCCGACGGGCGTCCGGTGAAGCTCGACGCGCCCCGCGGGTTCAGCTTCCCGCCCCGAGGATTCCAGGCCGGAGCCGCCGACGGGCAGCCGTCGGGCGTCGAGGTGCTCGAGCGCGAGGGATTCTTCCTGCCACCATCCGACAAGCACAAGGACATCCAGGTGGCCATCGACCCCGGCTCCAGCCGGCTGCAGCGCCTGGAGCCCTTCGCCCCCTGGGACGGCAACGACTACACCGACATGCCGCTGCTCATCAAGACGCAAGGCAAGTGCACCACCGACCACATCTCCATGGCCGGACCGTGGCTGAAGTTCCGCGGCCACCTGCAAAACATCTCCGACAACCTGCTCATGGGCGCCGTGAACAGCTTCAACGGCGAGAGCAACAAGGTGAAGGACCAGCTCGACGGACAATACAAGGAGGTGTCGGCCGCCGCCAAGGACTACAAGGCCCACCACACCGACAGCATCGTCGTGGCCGAAGACAACTACGGCGAGGGCTCCAGCCGCGAACACGCCGCCATGGAGCCGCGCTTCCTCAACGTCAAGGTGGTGCTGGCCAAGAGCTTCGCCCGCATCCACGAGACCAACTTGAAGAAGCAGGGGATGCTCGCGCTGACCTTCGCCGACAAGAACGACTACGACAAAGTGCGCGAGGACGACCGCATCTCCGTGCTCGGGCTCGCCGGCTTCGCCCCCGGACGGCCCCTCACCGTGCGCCTCCGCCACGCCGACGGCAGCGAGGAGAGCTTCGAGGCCACCCACACCTACAACGCGACGCAAATCGGCTGGTTCAAGGCCGGCAGCGCCCTCAACTACGCAAAGAAAGGAAAAGCATGAACAAAGAATATCTGATCTACAAACTCAGCGACGCTGTCAAGAGCAGCTGCAAGATTCCACTCGAGGCCTTCACCCACTACGGCGTGAAGCGCGGACTGAGAAACGACGACGGCTCGGGCGTCCTCGTAGGCCTGACCAACATCGGCAACGTGGTGGGCTACGAGCGCGACGCCGAGGGAAAGCTGCGCCCCTGCCCCGGCAAGCTCTACTACCGGGGCTACGAGCTCGACGACCTCGTGTCGCCACTGCTCAAGGAGAAGCGCACCGGATTCGAGGAGATAGCCTACCTGCTCCTCTCGGGCGAGCTGCCCGACAACGAGGAGCTGGCGGCCTTCCGCGAACTGCTCAACGACAACATGCCGCTGGACCACCGCACCATCGTGCACATCATCGACCTCGAGGGCTCCAACATCATGAACATCCTGGCGCGCTGCGTGCTCGAGATGTACACCTTCGACCCCAACCCCGACGACATCAGCCGCGACAACCTCATGAGGCAGTCCATAGAGCTCATCGCCAAGTTCCCCACCATCATCGCCTACGCCTACAACATCTACCGGCACTCCGTACACGGGCGGAGCCTCCACATACGCCACCCCAAGGAAAACCTCGGACTGGCCGAGAACTTCCTCTACATGCTCAAGCACAACGACTACACCGAGCTCGACGCGCGGACGCTCGACCTGCTGCTCATCATCCAGGCCGAGCACGGCGGCGGAAACAACTCCACCTTCACCGTGCGCGTCACATCATCCACACGCACCGACACCTACAGCAGCATCGCCGCCGGCATCGGCTCGCTCAAGGGGCCGCTCCACGGCGGAGCCAACATCAAGGTAATCAACATGTTCCACCACCTGCAGGAGCAGATACAGGACTGGGAGAACATCGACGAAATCGACACCTACCTCAAGCGGATGCTCAACAAGGAGGCCTACGACAAGTCGGGGCTCATCTATGGCATCGGCCACGCCGTCTACACCATCAGCGACCCGCGCGCCGTGGAGCTGAAGCGGCTCGCCGGCGAGATGGCCAAGGAGAAGGGGCGCGAGAAGGAGTACAACTTCCTCAAGCTCATCGAGCAGGAGGGCGTGAAGTGCCTCATGGCCCACCGCAAGACCAACAAGCCCGCCTGCGCCAACCTCGACTTCTACAGCGGATTCATCTACGAGATGATTGGCCTGCCACAGGAAATCTACACGCCCATCTTCGCCATGGCACGCATCGTGGGCTGGACGGCCCACCGCATCGAGGAGCTCAACTTCGAGGGGCGCCGCATCATCCGCCCGGCCTACAAGAACGTGCTCAAGAACAAGAAGTACATCCCCATCGACCAGCGCTGACCCCGGCAGAAAGGACGGGCCGCCGCCACAAGGGGCGCACGCCCGCGCGGCGGCCGCTGCGTCGTGTCCACCTGCAGGGGCCGTGCCCCGAGGCATGACACCGGCGGACGTGACATATACATCGGGGGGGCGGCGACACCATCGGCCATACGCACGCCCCCGCGGGGCGTGCGGGCCGGCACAAGGCGCGGCCCCTGCAAGTGGACAAAACGTCCGCCAAGACAAGGCACTGGCTTGAATTAGACAAATATTTACATTTTTCTCGCTTCCCCAAAAATCCCGTTTTGACAAAATGTCGCAACAAGCCACGCTTTCGCAACATCCTGCTAACTTTATCCCTCGATTTGCTTACGGTTTTGTAAAGATACAAGAAAAATAGGTGGTCATTTCGAAGAACGGCCTTCTTCGACTCGAAGAACGGCCTTCTTCAGTCCGAAGAACGGCCTTCTTCGATGCCAAGAAGGCCGCTTACACATTGCAAGAAGGCCGTTCTTCGATTCGATGAGAGAATAGTTGACAATCGAAGTCGGCTTCTGCTGATGTTGAGCCCGGCCGAGGGCAGGTTAAAGTGTGTTAACAAATCCTCCCTTCTTCCTTCCACCGATGGGCGAAAGCCCGAAAAGCAGTACATTTGCAGGCGCAAAACCTTCACCCCGATGAAACTGACCCTAGCCCTCGGCACCAACTTCGAGCAAGAAGACCATATGGACCGAGCCGTAGAAGCCCTTGAGGAGTTTTTCCAAGGCGACATCATCTTCTCGCCCTCGATGTGGACGGAGCCCGTCGGCCTGCCAGGAAGCGACATGTTCCTGAACCGTCTGGCCCGCGCCGACACCAGCCTGGACCTTGTTCCGCTGGTGCGCGGGCTGAAGCGCATCGAGGCGGCCTGCGGCCGGACCCCCGGGCGGAAGGCCTGCGGGCGCATCGACATGGACATCGACGTGCTCGCATACGGCCCGCGCCGCTATCACGACGACGACTGGAGCCGCCCCTACGTGGCCCGCCTGCTCAAGGAGCTGCCCTGAGGCCCCGGAAGCGTGCCACCCGCCTCTGCCGGCGCACCCGGCACCGGCGGCGCCGCGATTGCCGGAAGGGCCGCTACAGCCCCTTGATCCAGTCGGCCAGCCCGTCGACGAGGGCCCCCACCACGCTGGTCGTGGTGGAGTCGCTCTGCTGCGCCACCTGCTTTTTCACCTCGTCGGCCACGGTGGTGGTCACCTTGTCGCGCAGGCGCCGGGCGGCCTGCGGCGCATCCGGCCACGGCGCCGGGTCCTGCCGGGCCGACTCGCCCGGGGCCGAAGCATCCGGGTCGTCCTCCTGCGACGGGCTGCCGCCGCCCGTGCCGCCGGAGGGGTCGTCCGGCTCCGTGTCAGCCGGTGAGGAATCGTCCGGCGCAACGCTTCCCGACGAGGCCTCTCTCATGGCCTTGACAAAATCCATGTTGTTCACGGTAAACACCTTGCCCAGCAGGCCGATGCTCACCGTGTAGTCGCGCCCGCCCACGTTCAAGGTTCCCCTGGAGAAGACGATGTACTTGTGTACCGACAGCATGTGGTCGAGCTCGGCATCGAAGACAGGCCCCAGCACCACTTGCTTCAGCAAGTCGATGCCCATGGAGAAGATGTCGCTTTCGGAGGATTGCTTCTTCCGGTCCAGCTGTTCCACAACCAGGGCCTTGAGCGCCTCCTCGTGGTCGTCCTTGTCGGGGCACGTGAACGAGAACAGACAGATCAGGGCCAGCACCACGAGAACAGCCACGAGAGCCGTCCGGCTGTGGTCCTTCCGGCGCGGCGGCTGCTGCGGCGGGGCCGCGGGACCGGACTGCGGGGCCGTCTGCGGCCGCTCCTGCGGGCCGGGCTGCCCGCCGCCGGGCTCCGAGCCCCCGGCCTTCTGCCCCGGAGCGCCGGCCTCGTCGCCCGGGAAGGGAGGCGGCACGGCTCC
>CAZVWX010000078.1:0-6735 GCA_964631105.1 uncultured Prevotella sp.
TCGCTGTCGATGGTCCAGCCCATGTCCTTGCTCAATATCCGGCCGTAGTCGGCGGCACGGGTCACGCCCGGGCAGCTCCAGTTCTTGGCGTAGACGAAGTCGGCCCCGTCGAGGGCCTTGCGCTGGTCGTACTCCACGCGCGCCCCGCCTACGAACTTCGGGTCGAGCTCGTAGCCCTCGGGATGGGTGATGACGAAGTCGACGTCGGCCGCGTTCATCCACTCGGCAAACGAGTTGGGCACGGCCTGGGGCAGTGAGCGGCAGTGGGGCGCCCAGCTCATCACCACCTTGGGGCGCGGCTTCGTCTTGTGCTCCTCTATGGTGATGAGGTCGGCGAAGGCCTGCAGGGGGTGCACGGTGGCCGTCTCCATGGCGAAGACGGGCCTGCCGCTGTACTTGACGAACTGGCCGACGATGGTCTCGGCGTAGTCGTAGTCGCGGTCGGAGAGGCCGGCGAAGCTGCGCACGCCGATGAGGTCGCAGAAGCATCCCATGACGGGGATGGCCTCGAGCAGGTGCTCGCTCTTGTCGCCGTCCATGACGACACCGCGCTCGGTCTCCAGCTTCCAGGCCCCGGCGTTCACGTCGAGCACCATCACGTTCATGCCGAGGTTCATGGCGGCCTTCTGCGTGGAGAGGCGCGTGCGCAGGCTGTTGTTGAAGAAAATCATCAGCAGCGTCTTGTTCTTGCCCAGCTGCTGATAGTCGAAACGGTGCTTTTTCACCTCCTGGGCCTCCTGCAGGGCTTGCCGCAGGCCGCCCAGGTCGCTTACGTGGAAGAATGTTCTCATTATCTTGCTTTGTTTGTTTCCTTTCTGGTTCCGGCGGGGCCTCATGCCCTCACCTGTCCGTTGCCCTCGATGAGCCACTTGTAGGTGGTCATCTCCTCCAGGGCCATGGGGCCGCGGGCTCCGAGCTTCTGCGTGCTGATGCCGATTTCGGCGCCGAGGCCGAACTGTGCGCCGTCGGTGAAGCTCGTCGGGGCGTTCACGTAGACGCAGGCGGCGTCGACGCGCTGCTCGAAGTCGCGTGCCGTGGCCTCGTCGTCGGCGACGATGCTCTCGCTGTGGCCGCTGCCGTGGGCGGCGATGTGGGCGATGGCCTCGCCGGCCGAGCCCACCGTGCGCACGCCCATCTGCATGCTCAGCCACTCGGTGTCCCAGTCGGCGGGCGTGGCGGGCGTGAGCAGCTGCTGCGGATAACGTCCCTGCAGGGCCGCCAGGGCGGGCGCGTCGGCGTGGAGCCTCACGCCCTTGGGGGCCATGGGGGCCACCAGGGCGGGCAGGTCGGCCAGGCGGCTGCTGTGTACGAGCAGCGTGTCGAGGGTGTTGCACACGGTGCAGCGGCGCGTCTTGGCGTTGTCGACGATGCGTCGGCCCTTGTCCAGGTCGCCGGTGGCGTCGAAGTAGCAGTGCACCACCCCCGCGCCGGTCTCGATGACGGGCACCTTGGCCGTGTCTCTGACGAAGGCGATGAGTCGCTTGCCGCCGCGCGGGATGCACAGGTCCACGTAGCCCACGGCCTGCAGCAGGGCCGCCGTGGCCTCGTGGGTGGCGGGCAGGAGCTCCACCACGTGCGTGTCGACGCCGTGGGCCGCGAGCACGCGGTGGATGAGCTCCACCTCGGCGCGGTTGGTGCCGTCGGCCTCCTTGCCGCCCTTCAGGATGGCGGCGTTGCCGCTCTTGAAGCACAGCGAGAAGACGTCGAAGGTGACGTTGGGCCGCGCCTCGAAAATCATGCCTATCACGCCGAAGGGCACGCTCACCCGGCGCAGGCGGAGCCCGTTGTCGAGCGTCGCCGCCTTCAGCGTGCGGCCCAGCGGCGAGGGCAGCGTGGCCACGTGGCGCATGTCGGCGGCGATGCCGTCCAGCCGGTCCGGCGTGAGCAGCAGCCGGTCGTAGAAGGCGTAGTCCTTGCCGGCCCGCTCCAGGTCGGCCTGGTTGGCCCGGAGGATGTCGGCCTGGTGCTCCACGATGGCGTCGGCCACGTCGCGGAGCACCTCGTTGCGCTTGGCGTCGTCGATGAGGGCCAGCCCCGCCGAGGCGGCCTTCACCTGCCTGAAGACGGGCAGAAGGGAATCATATTCGTTCATGGTGCTTGGGGATTTGTCGTTCTTCGTTCATTCCAGATAGAGGTAGTCGTAGTGTATGAGGGGCTTGATGCCGTGCACGCCCATGTTGCGGCGCGCCTCGGCGGCGTTGTACGCCGTCCGGCCGATGGCGATGGTCTTTCCGCCGGGGCTCACCACGTTCACGATGTCGCCCTCCTCGAAGTCGCCCTCCACGGCCGTCACGCCCACGAGGAGCAGGCTCGTGGCCTTGTCGCCCCTGAGGGCCTCCTCGGCCTTGGCGTTGATGCGGACGACGCCCTTGGCGAAGCTCTCGCTGTGGGCAATCCACTTCTTCACCTGCGACGTGGGGTTGGGGTTGGGCCGGAACTCGGTGTGCATGGTCTGTTGGGGGCGCGTGGCCAGGCGGATGAGGATGTCGTCGGTGCGCCCGTTGGCAATGATGACCTTGATGCCCTCCTCGGCCACCTTGCGCGCGATGTGGGTCTTGGTGAGCATGCCGCCGCGGCCGAACTCGCTCTTCGTGGCCTGCACGTACTCGGAGAGGTCGCGGTCGTAGTTCACCATCGGTATCACGCGCGTGCCGGTGTCGCCGGGCCGTCCGTTGTAGATGCCGTCCACATTGGTCAGGATGACCAGCGTGTCGGCGTCCATCATCGAGGCCACGAGGCCGGCGAGCTCGTCGTTGTCGGTGAACATGAGCTCGGTGACGCTCACGGTGTCGTTCTCGTTGACGATGGGCACCACGCCGTTCTCGAGCATCACCTTCATGCAGGCCCGCTGGTTCAGGTACTCGCCGCGGGTGGCGAAGCTCTCCTTCATGGTGAGCACCTGGCCCACGTGGACGCCGAACTCGCGGAAGAGGTCGTAGTAGAGGCCGATGAGCTTCACCTGGCCGAGGGCGGAGAAGAGCTGCCGCTGCGACACGCTGTCGAGGCGGCGGTCCACCTTCAGCTCGTCGCGCCCCGAGGTGATGGAGCCCGACGAGACGAGGATGACCTCGTGGCCGTGGTCGCGCAGCCACACGGTCTGGTCCACCAGCGCCGACATCCGGGTGATGTCCAGCTTGCCATCGTCGCGGGTCAGCACGTTGCTGCCCACCTTCACTACAATTCTCTTCATATCTGTTTCCTTTTTTCTTGTGTTGTCTCCCAGGGGGGCGGGCGCCGCCCGGCGCGGCCCTGATGCCGCCCGTCACGGCTGGCGGCTGTCCTTCTGGCGTATCTCCACCCGTCTGATCTTGCCCGAGATGGTCTTGGGCAGCTCGTCGACGAACTCCACCACCCGCGGGTACTTGTAGGGCGCGGTGGTGTGCTTCACGTGGTTCTGCAGCTCCTTCACCAGCTCGGGGCCGGCCTTGGGCTTGTATTCCGCCGCCAGCACCACCGTGGCCTTCACCACCATGCCGCGTATGGGGTCGGGCACGCCCGTGATGGCGCACTCCACCACGGCGGGATGGGTCATCAGCGCGTTCTCCACCTCGAAGGGCCCGATGCGGTAGCCGCTGCTCTTGATGACGTCGTCGATGCGTCCCACAAACCAGTAGTAGCCGTCCTCGTCGCGCCAGGCCATGTCGCCGGTGTGGTAGAGTCCGCCGTGCCAGGTCTCGCGGGTCTTCTCCGCGTCGCGATAGTAGCCCTTGAAGAGGCCGATGGGCTTGCCGTTGACGGTGCTGACGCAAATCTCGCCCTTCTCGCCGTCCTCGCACTCCGAGCCGTCGGAGCGCAGCAGGCGGATGTCGTACTGCGGGTTGGGCTTCCCCATGCTGCCCGGCCTGGGCTCCGTCCAGGGGAAGGTGCCCAGCGTCATGGTGGTCTCGGTCTGCCCGAATCCCTCCATGATGTGGATGCCGGTGCGCTCGAAGAAGGCCTGCTCCACCGAGGGATTCATGGCTTCGCCGGCCGTGGTGCAATAGCGCAGGCGGCTCAGGTCGTAGCGGCTGAAGTCCTCTAGAATCATGAACCGGTAGATGGTGGGCGGGGCGCAGAACGAGGTGACCCCGTATCGCTCCATGGCGCGCATCACCTTCTCGGCCGTGAACTTCTCGTGGTCGTACACGAAGACCGTGGCTCCGGCGAACCACTGGCCGTAGAGCTTGCCCCAGACGGCCTTGCCCCAGCCCGTGTCGGCCACGGTGAGGTGGAGGCTGCCCTCGCCCAGATTGTGCCAGAAGGCCCCCGTGGTGAGGTGGCCCAGGGCGTAGAGATAGTCGTGGGCCACCATCTTGGGCTCGCCGCTGGTGCCGCTGGTGAAGTACATCAGCATGGTGTCGTCGTTCTCGTTCACGTTCTCGGGGCGGCGGAAGTGCGGGGCTTCGGGCCACTCCTTGCTCCAGTCGTGGAAGCCCGCGGGCACGTCCTTGCCGCCCTCGGCCATCGAGCTCACCGCCACCAGCACGCGCACGGTGGGGCTCCCGGCCAGGGCGGCCTTCACCTGTGTGGTGACATAGTCGTCGTCGACGCAGACGATGGCCTTCACGCTGGCCCGGTTGTTGCGGTAGACGATGTCGGAGGCCGTGAGCATGTGGGTGGCGGGGATGGCCACAGCCCCAATCTTGCACAAGCCCATCATGGCCAGCCACCACTGGTAGTGGCGCTTGAGGATGAGCATCACCTTGTCGCCGCGCCCGATGCCCAGGCTGAGGAAGTAGGCCGCCGTGCGGTCGGTCTGCTCCTTGAACTGCCGGTAGGTGGTCCTCACCTCCTCGCCGCGCTCGCTCGTCCATAGCAGGCACACCCGGTCGGGCTCTATGCGCGCCCACTCGTCCATGACGTCGTAGGCGAAATTGAAATTCTCAGGCACCACAAACTGCAAGTGCTCCTTGAAATCCTGCTCCGATGTGAAGCTCGTCTGCTTTAGAAACCTCTCTATCATAGCCTCCGGAATCAGATGATGACACAAAGGAACGTGGCCGGCTCGCCGTTGAGGGCGCGCACGCAGTGGGGCCGCCGCCCGTCGAGATAGATGCTGTCGCCCTCGCGCATGACGAGCACCTTGTCGTCGATGGTGAGCTCCAGCGTGCCCTGGACCACCACGTCGAACTCCTGGCCGTCGTGGTGGTTCATGCTGGGCTTGCGGCCGCCGGGCAGCGGGTCCACCTTGGCCAGGAACGGGTCGGCCTTGCGGCCGCGGAACCCGGCGGCCAGGCTCTGGTATTTGTAGTCGTCGCCGCGGTCAATCTCCTGCCCCTTGCCATAGCGGGTGAGGAAGTACTTGCTCATGCGCGGCTCCTCGCCGAAGATGAGCACGTCGAGGTCGATGCCGTATCGCTTGGAGATGCGCAACAGGCGGTACACCGACGGATCGGCCTCGCCGGCCTCGATTTTCAGATAGTGTTCCAGGCTGATGCCGCAAAGTTCGGCCACCTCCTCGGCCGAGATGCCGAGCACGTCGCGCAGCCCTCTGAGCCGCTCGCCGATTTGTCTGATGGATTCTTCCATTTCTGTTGCTGTGTCAGTTTGCGACGCGAAGGTAGGACAAAACCTTTACAACGTCTTTCGGAGACCTGTGTTTAAATCGAAAGATTTCTTAATAAAGTGAAATTCCTGCACAATCCGCGTGGTTTGTGCATGCTTTTTTCTTCATTTTTCCACTCTTCCGGCATGGGGATGCGGGGGATGGAAGCCGCGGGGCTGCGCCCTCAGGCCTTCAGTCCCGCCTTGAGCCCCTCGATCACGGCGTTGGTGAATCCGTAGTGCTCCATGGCGTTCAGTCCCTTGATGGTGACGCCGCCCGGCGTCGTCACCTTGTCGATGGCCGACTCGGGGTGCTCGCCCGAGGCTTGCAGCAGCCTGACGGCCCCCTCGATGGTCTGCAACACGATTTTGGTGGCGTCGGCGGCCTTGAACCCGAGCTCCACGCCGCCCTCCGCCGAGGCGCGGATGTAGCGCATGGCGTAGGCGATGCCGCACGAGGCGAGCGTGGTGCCCGAGGCGAGGAGGCGCTCCTCGGTGACGAGCACGCCGCCCAGCTGCTCGAAGATGCCGGCCACGCGCCGCGTCTCGGCCTGCGTGGCTCCCACGGGCACGAGGAAGGTCATGCTGGCCTTCTCGGCAATGCCGATATTGGGGATGGCGAGGAAGAAGCGGGGCACGGCGTTGCCGAGCCACGTCCTGATGCTGTCCGACGAGATGCCGGCGGCAATGACGACGAGCGTCTGCCGCTCGCCGTCGAGCGACGCGCTGATGCTCTTGAGCACCCGCTCCACAATCCACGGTTTCACCACCACCACCACGATGTCGGCCCCCGCCACGGCAGCCTTGTTGTCGGTGGTGACGCTCACGCCCTTGGCGGCGAAGCGGTCGAGCACGCCCTGCGCCGGGTCGGCCACGGTGATGTCGCCCGGCAGCAGGAGGTCGGTCTTCAGCAATCCCTCGGCCAGCGAGCCTCCCATGGCTCCGGCCCCGATAATTGAAATTCTCATGTTTGTCGTCCTATTTCAGTTTGTCGTTGTTTTCCTCACGGTGTCCGTCCGCCGTCGTCAGAAGCCTGCGAGCACGCGGGCCAGCTTGGGCACGAACTCGTCCACATCGTCCTTGCTCAGCGTGAGCGGGGGCAGGATGCGGAGGATGTTGGTAGAAGCCGCGCCCGTGAACACGTGCTCGTCGTAGATGAGCTTGCTGCGCACGTCCTTCTGCGCCACATCCATCTCCACGCCAATCATCAGT
>CAZVWX010000079.1:0-6718 GCA_964631105.1 uncultured Prevotella sp.
CATTGCAAGAAGGCCGTTCTTCGAATCGATGGGAGAATAGTTGACAATGCAAGTCGGCTGCTCATGAAATTCATCCATGCGTGTCGTCGTGCCGCTGCATCGTGTCGACGTGTTTCCTCCGCACGCTGCGTGTTGTCCACTTGCGGCGACGGGCGAGACACGCTGCAGCGGCGGGCAGGGACATCCTGGGCCTGGCAGGGCTCCTTCACGCTTTTTGCGTGGAAAAGTAGTGTCAAGTTTTGGCATTTTCATGGAAAAGCGTTATCTTTGCACTCGCATTTCCGCATGGCGCCCTGCGCCCGGGCGGATGCAGCGGGGCGTAGCGCAGCCCGGTAGCGCTCCTGGTTTGGGACCAGGCGGTCGCAGGTTCGAATCCTGTCGCCCCGACTTCCGTCACTCTTCCCCATCCTTTCGCGTGTGGCCGCGCCCGTGCATTCCGGCTCCCGCCCGTGTCCGAATGGCGCCGCTTCCATAAAAACTTGTTCTGCCAAGGCCCTTTTCATGAAATAATCCGGCCCCCAGGCCGTTATATAATAGGTGGCGGTCCGTGGCTTCCTGCCGCCGCATCATTTACACGCACATCATGATATGAGACGATACCCTACACTCCTGACCCTCGCGCTCCTCCTGGGACTCCTCGCGGCCTGCACCGACGACGACTCGTTCACCACGTCGCCAGCCAACCGGCTCACCTTTTCCACCGACACGCTCCGGCTCGACACCACGTTCTCCAACGTGCCCACGCCCACCAAGTCGTTCTGGGTGTACAACCGTTCCGGCGACGGCATCCGCCTGTCCACCGTCCGCCTGGAGCACGGCAACCAGTCGGGGTTCCGCGTCAATGTGGACGGCGTCTATCTCGGGCAGTCGGGCGGATTCCAGACCAACGAGGTGGAGGTTCGCAAGGACGACAGCATCAGGGTGTTTGTCGAGCTCACCTCGGCCTACAACCACCAGGACACGCCCCAGCTGGTGACCGACGACCTCGTCTTCACCCTGGAGAGCGGCGTGGAGCAGCGCGTCAACCTGAACGCCTACAGCTGGGATGCGGTGCTTCTGGACGGCCTCGACGTGAGCCGCGACACCACCTTGCAGTCGGAGCGCCCCGTCGTCGTCTATCGCGGCATCACCGTCGACAGCGCCGCCACGCTCACCATCGGGCCCGGCACCACGCTCTATTTCCACGAGGATGCGGGCATCAGCGTGAACGGGCGCCTGCGCACGCTGGGGCAGCCCGGGCGCGAGGTGACGCTGCGCGGCGACCGCATCGACCACATGTTCGACTACCTGCCCTACGACCGCACGCCCGGGCAATGGCAGGGCGTGAGCTTCGGGGCCGGCTCCTACGACAACGAGATGACCTACACCGACCTGCACAGCGCCTACGATGGCATCGTGTGCGACTCGGCCACCGACTCCACCAGGCTGAAGCTCGCCCTCGCGCAGGTCACGGTGCACAACTGCCAGGGCTACGGCCTCGTGGCCACCAACTGCAAGATTACGGCTCACAACACGCTCATAAGCAATGCCCTGCGCGACTGCCTCTGCCTGCGCGGCGGCACCGTGGAGCTCAACCACTGCACCTTGGCGCAGTTCTATCCCTTCGACGCCTCGCGCATGGCGGCCATCCGCTTTGCCAACGACACGCCCCTGCATCTGAGCGTGGCCAACTCGCTCATCACCGGCTATGCCGACGACGTGCTCATGGGCGAGCGCAACGACACCACGCTGGCCTTCGACTACCGCTTCGACCACTGCATCATACGCACGCCCGAGGTGACGACGGCCGACAGCGCCTGCTTCACCCAGGTCCTCTTCGAGGATGTGGCCGACACCACACGCTTCGGCGACAAGCACTTCAGACTCATCGATACCGACAACCTGCGCTACGACTTCCGGCTCGACAGCATCTCGCCGGCCGTCGATGCGGCCAATGCCGCCACGGCGCTCCCCATCGACCGTGACGGCGAGGCACGCGACTCGCTGCCCGACATCGGGGCCTATGAGTACAGGCTGGCGGCGCAGGACGAATAAGACCAGAGGATTATGGAAAACCGGAAACTAGAAATCGACTACCAGGTGGCTGGCTTTGAGGAACTGGCCGAAGGCGACCAGGAGCTCGTGCGGCGCGCCATGCAGGCCACGGGAAACTCGTATGCACGCTACAGCCACTTCAGCGTGGGGGCGGCCGTGCGCCTCGACGACGGCTCCGTCGTGAGCGGGGCCAACCAGGAGAACGCCGCCTTCCCCTCGGGCTTGTGTGCCGAGCGCACGGCGGTGTTCGCCGCCCAGGCCCAGCATCCCGAGCACAAAATCACCGCGCTGGCCATCGCGGCGTCCAACGGGCGCGGCTTCATGGCCGACCCCATCGTGCCGTGCGGGGCGTGCCGCCAGGTGATACTGGAGGTGGAGGACCGCTACAAGTCGCCCGTGCGCATCCTGCTCTACGGCACGCGGGCCGTCTACATCTTTCACAGCATCGGCGACTTGCTGCCTTTCAGCTTCGTTGGTGACAGCATGGAGTGAGCTGGCGTGGCACTGAGGAGGCTTGTCTTTGCTTGCATGCTGGCGTCGGTCGTGGCGCTGCCCGCCCGCGGGCAGGCCTCCGACACCGACCGCCTCGGCATGGCCTTGGAGTATTTCTCGTCGGGCAAGTACCACGAGGCGCTGCTCCTCTTCGACAAGCTGGACAAGAAGTACCGCCTCAACCCACGCTACATGGCCTTCATCGGCGTGTGCTGCTACTATGAGTGGGACTTCGAGCGGGCGGCGGAATACCTCGACGGGGCGCTGCCGCAGCTTGCCGCCTTCGCGCCCCACGAGCGAAGCTTCTATTACTGGGCCGACGCCGAGAGCCATTTCAACCTGGGCCGTTATGCCGAGGCCCTGCCCCTCTATGCCCGGATGCTCGAGCTCTGCTACGAGAACGAGCGCCCCGAGGCCCACTATCGGGTGGGGCTTTGCCACATGTTTCTAAGGCATTGGCGCCAGGCCGCCGACTGCTACCAGCTGGCCTTGCGCGAGTACGGACGCATGGGAAACGCCCCCGAGCACCAGGCGCGGCGAAGCCAAATCGAGCACATGCTCAACGGATGCCTGGCCCATCTGCCCGTGAAGGTGGAAAACGAGCCTGCCGAGGCTTCCTTCGACAAGATTGACGCCGCCGTGGCCGCCGCGGGAAATTGACATCCGGCCCATCGGCGGCGCGTGCTTTCAGACAATCCGCTCCTTCTTCCTGTAGCCGCTGGAGGTGAAGACGGCCAGCAGCCGCCCCTCGCCGTCGGTGACGCGCACTTCGGCGAAGGGCAGCTTGTGGTGGTTCACCAGCTCGCGGGCCTCGGCGTAGACGTAGCCGGGGTGAGCTGGAGCCACATAGCAGATGTTCGCGTTGGTCGACACGGTCAGCTGGCCGTGGCTGTTGGTGCAGGCGGCAAAGGCCAGGTCGGCCAGGGTGAAGAGGGCGCCGCCCTGGCAGGTGCCGTTGCCGTTGAGGTGCTTGTCGCCGACGAGCATGCGGGCCTTGGCGTAGCCGTCGCCCACCTCGGTGAGCTCGGCGCCGATGTAGGCGGCGAAGCGGTCGTTGGCGAAATACTCCTTGATGTCCATAGGTTTGCTTCTTGGGGAGTGGGGGGAACGTTATTCGAACACCTTCCGGAGGTCTTTCACGCGAACGGCCTTGCCGTCGCTGACGGGCAGCGACCCCGGCGGGACGAGCCGCACGTGGGGCGTGAGCAGAATCTCGTCGTGCAGGTCGTGGGCGATGTTGCGCGTGAGCTGCTGCAGGGCCACCACGTCGTCGGTGTAGAGCTCGGGGGTCATCTCCACCTCCACGGTCATCGAGTCGTTCACCTCCTCGGTCTGGAGGGTGATGAGGTAGTTGCTTCCCAGTTCCTTGTACTTCATCAGCACCTGCTCAATCTGGATGGGGAAGATGTTCACCCCCTTGAGCACAATCATGTCGTCGGAGCGTCCCTTCATCCGGTCGATGCGCTTGTGCATCCTGCCGCAGGGGCACTGGCCGGTGACGATGCGTGTCAGGTCGCGTGTGCGGTAGCGCAGCAGGGGCATGGCCTCGCGGTTGATGGTGGTGAGGACGAGCTCGCCGAGCTGTCCGTCGGGAACGGGCTCGAGGGTCTTCGGGTCGACAATCTCCACGATGTAGTAGTCTTCCCAGATGTGCATGCCGTTCTGTTCCTTGCACTCGAAGGCCACGCCCGGGCCGCACATCTCCGACATGCCGAACGAGTTGTAGGCCTTCAGGCCGAGCATCTGCTCGATGCGCTTGCGCTGGGCGTCGCTGTGGGGCTCGGCTCCGATGGCCATGATGCGCAGGTGGGTGTCGCGGCGGGGGTCGACGCCCTCTTCCTGCATCACCTCGAAGATGCGGGTGGCGTAGCTCGGCATGGCGTGGACCACCGATGTGCCGAAGTCGGTCATGAACTTGATTTGCCGCCTGGTGTTGCCCGCGCCGGCCGGCACGGTGAGCATGCCAAGCCGCTCGGCCCCGTACTGGAAGCCGAGGCCGCCGGTGAACATGCCGTAGCCCGAGGTGTTCTGGAACACGTCGTCGGGGCGCGCCCCCACCATCCACAGGCAGCGGGCAATGGCCTTGGCCCACTCGTCGAGGTCGCGCTGGGTGTGCAGGATGACGGTGGGGTTGCCCGTGGTGCCGCTCGACGAGTGCAGGCGGACGCAGTCGCGCAGGGGCACCGACCGCATTCCGAAGGGGTAGGTGTCGCGCAGGTCTTGCTTCGTGGTGAAGGGAATCTTGCGCAGGTCGTCGAGCGACTGGATGTCGTCGGGGCTGATGCCGGCTTGCTCGAACCGCTTTCTATAGAACTCCGAGTTCATGCAGTGGCGCACGGTTTGCCGCAGGCGTTCCAGCTGCAGCTTCTCGATTTGCTCCCTTGTCATCATTTCCATTTCGGGGGCATAACAGTCTTCAGGTTTCAAGGACATGGTTGGTTTGTTGGCTTTGGTTTTGTTCGTGTTTGTTCTGGTGATGTTCTCATACGCGTCGGGGCGCGTTCCGCCGGGCGGCGCCCGGGCTGTCGGGTGCGCCAGCCCGGAGCCGGAAGGCTAGGGATGGTCTTCGTGGAAGGCCTTCATGCGCTCTTCGAGCACGGGATAGAGCTCGTCGCGCATCCGGCTCGTGCACGCCCTGACGCCCTTCTGGTGGCTGCCGGTGGTGGAGAGGCTGATGCTGCTCACGCCGTAGTACATCAGCTCGACAAGCAGCTCCTCGCCGCTCATGCCGCCATAGCCGAGGGTGAAGAAGAAGCCGTCGCCGACGGGTTGCGTCACGTCGTGGTCGTAGACCACGTGGAAGCCGTTCTTGCAGAAGATTTCCTTCATCCTGTGGGCGCGCCGCTCGTATTCGCGCGTGTCCTCCACGAAGTTGATCTTCCCCTCGCAGCTGAGCCGGAGCATCTCGGCGTAGCCATACTGCGTGGAAGCCGTGCAGCCGCTCGTAATCATGTAGAGGATTTCGGCAATGAAGGTGGAGCCGAAGACGCCCGCGTCGTGGTAGCGCTGCTTCAAGGCGGGATAGTAGGTGTCGAACAGCTTGTCGCTGATGCAGACCAGCGCCATGCGCTGCCCGGCGTAGCTGAAAATCTTGCTCGACGAAAGCATGAGGATGTAGTTGTCGGTGTAGCGGGCCACGGTGGGCACGAAGGGCGGCACGTAGGGGTGGCCCAGGTCGCGGCGGTAGTCCATGCAGAAGTAGGCCAAGTCCTCCATCACCACGGCGTCGTATTTCGTGGCCAGCTCGCCGATGATTTCCAGCTCGCCCTCCTCCAGGCAAGTCCATGCCGGGTTGTTGGGGTTGGAATAGACGATGGCGGCAATGGTGCCGTCGGCCATCTCCTCCTCTAGTTTGGCCTTGAGCTTTGCACCGCGATAGGGGAAGATGTCGAACTCCTTCCACTCGATGCCGAGGATGCGGAGCTGCGACTTCTGGATGGGGAACCCCGGATCGATGAAGAGCACCTTGTCCTTGCCCGGAATGCGCTGCGTCGTGGCGATGAACGAGCCGAAGCTTCCGGCCACGCTGCCCGTCGTGGGCACGCAGGCGCGGGCCGAGATGTCGACGTCGATGAAGGCTTTCACGAACTCGTGGGCCGCCTCCTTCAGCTCCGGCACGCCGGCCGCGGCCGGGTATTGGCTGCCCACGCCGCGGTCGAGGGCTTGCTTCTCGGCCTCCACGCCGTAGTGGTTGACGGGCAGGCCCGGCGAACCCTGGTCCATCCGGATGAACGGGATGCCTGTCTTCTGTTCCAGATATTGAGCCACGAGGAGCACCTCGCCGATGGTGGCGTGGGCCAGGTCGGCCACGTGCTGGCTCTGGCAGGCCTCCTGTACGAGTTCCTTCGGGAAGATTCTCATGGCTCCTCCTTTCGTCCCAGGTCGAAGGCCCGGTAGTTGTCGTCCACCACGCGCTCGCCCTTGCGGGCGAAGATGTTGCCGATGGCCTTGCGCAGGTCGTCGGGGCTGATGATTCCGAGCGTGTCGGCGGCCATGCCGAGCAGAATCATGTTGGCGCTCTTGGGCATGTGGTTCTCCTTGGCCAGCCGCCCTATGGGGAGCAGCTTCACGTGGGGCAGCTTCTTCAGTTCGGCGATGAGGTCGTCGGGGTCGGGATAGTTGGGAATGTTGATGAAGGGCTCCGACGAGGTCACCACCCATCCGTCCTTGTTCAAGAAGGGCACGTAGCGCA
>CAZVWX010000080.1:0-2718 GCA_964631105.1 uncultured Prevotella sp.
AAGGAGCGCATGAAGGAGAACCTCGACATCTTCGACTTCACGCTCGACGATGAGGACATGGCCGCCATCCGCTCGCTCGACACCAAGGCCAGCACCATCTACGATGAGATGGATCCCGCCATGGCGCTGTCCATCGGCAAGGTGAAAATACACGATTAGCACATCACCGGCCGCCGCCTCCGCCGCCTCCGCTGAATCCCCCACCGCCGTGAAGGCTCGTGCCGCCAGAGGAGGCCGAGGATGCGGCGGCCGACGAGCTGACGCTGCCCGACCATGACGACAGGAAGCGGGGATGGTGGACATACATCATCTGCACGCCGTTGCCAAACTCCGAAAGCTCGTAGTATTCCGGGCAGATGGCCTGTATGTCCCTGCCCAGCTTGTCGGCTATGCCGAACAGCTGGGCATAGACGAGCCGCTCGTCCCACACGCGCACGTTGCCGACGCGCCGCTCTCCCGCCCTGCCGAAGTCGAGGAGATAGTTCCTCAGCCCGAGAATGCGCTGCCGGTCGCCGTCGCCGACCACAATCGCGTCGTCATCGTCGGGGTTGACAACTTCGTCAAGGCGCTGCATGGTGGAGCCGTGCTTGCCGGCCCACGCCTCAAGCTTGTCGGGGTTGAGGACGCGCCCCTTGCCCGCCGCCTGCGACATGACATAGAGTAGAAAGCCGCAGATGTAGTCGTCGGAATGCTTGTCGCCCTCGGGCTTCGTCACGTGGTCGGGCACAATGCGGAAGACCTTCTCCCGCCGGCCCTTCTTGTCGACCTCATCACCATCGACAACCTCAAGCTTGCGCCGGCTTATCAGCCGGAGAATCATCGCGCTCACGAGGTCGTCGCCGTCATACCAGTGGTATTCCCTCAGCACCTTGGCGGCGCCCAGCAGCGTCCACGAAGGCGAGACATCGTGGCAATAAGCCAGCTGCCGCGCCTTTCTGCGCTTGCGGTTCAGGCGGATGCCGAAGCCGCCGGCCAGCGCGGCAACCGCCGCCGCCAACGCGCCGAGCACAATCCACACCACCGCCGGCACGGGCTCGCCCTTTGAGCCGCCCCCGAAGTCGCTGCCCTCGAAGGCCTTCGCCTTGAGTTCCGCAAACGTGCCGTCGCCTTTCAAGGCGGGACTCGTCAGGCCTTTCGCCAGCGACAGCAGCACCCCCACCTTGTGGATGTCGCCGTCGGCCATCACGACGGCCTTGCCGCCCGCAATCCCGGCCTTGCCCTCGAAGCCGAAGCCCCACAGCTTGCAGTTGCCGTTTGTCAGCTGCCGGGGAGCCAACACCGTGAGATGGAAAAGCTTGATGGGGTCGTTGTCGTTCAAGTCGACAAACCAATAGCCGAAGCCGTCGTTGTCGGGATAGTTCTGCACAAGCCCCTTGATGCTGTAGTCGGCGGTGTAAGTATGGTTAGCCCGCGACGTGACGCCCCAGCAAATCTCATATCCGCCCTCCTTGCGGCGCACGCCGCACTTGCCGGCCTTCTCCTTCTTGTCGGCATCGACGTCCCACTCGCCGGCCACGGTTGTCATTTTCGTGCCGTCCTCGGTCATGGTGAGGCCGCCCATCTCGCGCTCACCCATGTTGTAATGGGCCACATACCACTCCGACTTCACGTCACGGCCCACGTCGATGTTCCAAACCTCGTGGACGCGGGCGTTGCCCAGGCTGTCGAGCAGCACGGTGATGTCAAGGCTGTTGACGACACTCTGCGCCAGGCACTGCACGCCAAGCAGCAGGGAGAATAGAAGGAAGCACGTTCTTTTCATTTGTCTTCTAGATGTTATGGTCTGCAAAAGTACATATTATGATTGTGAAAAACAAATTATTCACGCGTGCTTTTCCCCGTCGCCATCGCTTTTCTTCCAACATGATGATACGCAAGCCCGCCGCCCTGCACTCCCCGGCAATGCCGGCAGCGCTCCGCCCCGCCCGGAAGGCGGCGCGACGCCGCCCACGGCTGTCTTGCCCACGATGGCGGGGGCTGGGGAAAAAAGGTATTTTATTCCGTAATTTGAATAACCGCCTTTTGGGGAAAAATCAATATCTTTGCATCGGGTAAAGCTAAAAAAGGGAACAATGAGAAGAACAACATTCATCATGGCCCTGCTGCTGACGATGGCAGCCGCCTCATGCAGCGGGCAGGGCAGCAAACAACAAAAGGAGAACAACAAGATGAAAACATTAGTGGTTTATTTCAGCCAGACGGGCAACACCGAGGGCATCGCCCGAAAAGTTGCCGAGGCAACAAACGCGGACCTGGAGCCTCTGGAAACCACCGAGCCCTACACGGGTGACTACCAGAAGATTGTCGCCGAGGCGCAGGACGAGGTGGAGCACGACTTCCAAAGGCCCATCAAGCCTCTCAGACACCAGGTGAAGGACTACGACCGCATCATCGTCGGCACACCGACGTGGTGGTACAAGATGGCAAGCCCCGTCCTCACCTTCCTCTCGGCCAACGACTTCCGGGGCAAGGTGGTCGTGCCGTTCATGACCAACGCCGGCTGGCCTGGCTCCGTCATCAAGGACATGACACGCGTGGCCGGGAAAAACGGGGCGAGGGTGGAGCACGCCCACGAGTTCAAGTTCAACACGCACGACGACGGGACGACCACCGGCATGGCGACGCCGGAGGGCGAGCTCGACAATTGGATTCATTCACTCAATCAATAAGGAGGACAGCAAGCATGAGAAAGAGTTCCTTGTTTCTATTGGGCCTCGG
>CAZVWX010000080.1:2728-6717 GCA_964631105.1 uncultured Prevotella sp.
ATGACCCTTTCCTGCGCCCAGGCGAAGGACAACGCCGGCAGCGAGAGCCCCGCGACGACGCAGACGGAAGACACACAGGCCGACGACACGTCGGCGTCGAGGGTCTATTTCACCAAAGACATCTCCGCCGACGGGCTGGTGCGCATCTACAACGCGCTCGGGCGGAAGGCCTCGGGGCGCGTGGCGGTGAAGATTTCCACCGGCGAGTCGGCACAGACCTACTATCTCCGCCCGGACTTCATCAAGCCGCTGGTCGACATGGTCGACGGAACGATTGTGGAGTGCAACACGGCCTATGGCGGCAACCGGAGCACCACCGCACGCCACCGCCAGGCCATAGAGGCGCGTGGGTTTACAGCCGCCAACGGCTTCAAGGCCGTCGACATCATGGACGAGGAAGGCGACATGCAAATACCCGTCGCCGACACGAAATGGATTCAGCACGACATTGTCGGAAGCCATCTCGCCAACTACGACTTCATGGTCAACCTCGCCCACTTCAAAGGCCATGCCATGGGTGGCTTCGGCGGCGTGCTGAAAAACCAGTCCATCGGCGTGGCGTCGAGAAGCGGGAAGGCCTACATCCACTCGGCAGGAAGCAGCACCACAAATCCTTGGGGCAACAGCAACCAGGACTCCTTCCTGGAGTCGATGGCCGCCGCGGCGCAGGCTGTACACAACTATCTCAACGGCAACGTCGTCTACATCGACGTGATGAACAACCTCAGCGTCGACTGCGACTGCGACTCCCATCCCGACGACCCGGAGATGAAGGACATCGGCATTCTCGCCAGCACCGACCCCGTGGCGCTCGACAAGGCCTGCCTCGACCTGGTGTTCAACCACGAGTCGACGCGCGACGACAATGCCGTGCCGCTGCAAAACCGCATCAACCGCCAGCACGGCACCTACATCGTGGACTATGCCGAACAGATAGGCCTGGGCAAGAAGGCCTACCAGCTCATCGACATCGACGCGGCGACAGGCGTCGCGGCGGCAAAGAAGCCGGCCCAGAGATACACGGTCTACAACCTCGAAGGCCAGAAGCTGCTGTCGAACGCGGAGAATCTGGACTCGCTGCGGGCTGGCACGTACATCGTGAACGGCCAGAAAAGGACCATCAAATAAGGTGGAAAGGCTCCATTGAGGGGTTTGTAAGGGAAGTCTCCGGCTGGGCCCGCGCCGTGGACACAAAGCGGACGGAAGCCCTGCTGTGGGCACGGCGCGGCGAGCGCGGCTCCACGGCTGGGCATCCGCCCGCCTTCATTCATCCCAAAGCGACCTGGCCTTCACGTCCCAGCCGCTCCAGGGATTGTGGTTGGAGACGGAATCCTCCTCCTCTTCCTGCCACGTGTTGTCGTTCCGCTTGGCGCCGAATCCCTGGCTCCAATTACCCGAAATGCGCAGGTCGACATCCATCAAGTCCTGCATGACGACTTCTTCCACCTCCGGCTTCGTATATTTCTTTTTCATGGCTTTGTCACCTTTCTATGAGACAACTGTTCACCGGCGCAGGATTTTCTTTCCGCCGATGATGACGATTCCCTTGTAGCCGTTGCCGACACGCTGCCCCGCAAGGTTGTACGCCTTGCCGGTGTCGGCGATGGTTCCGTCGGCCTCGATGCGGGCGATGCTCGTCGTGTAGTTGCCGGAATCGTCGAAACCGTCGAACGCCACATACTTCGCCTTGTACGCCGTAGTGTACTCGTCAATGTCGGAGAACTGAAAGTAGCATACCGTCGGGTCCACCCATGCCGTGCCTGTCGAGCGCCTGATCTTCCCGTTCGCAAGTCCGAAGTATCCCTTCGAGAGGACATGGTGGTAAAGATAGTTTCCGTAGAAGGTAGTCGTGGCATCCTCCTTGCTAATCTTTCCCGTGCCCTGCGCAGTTCCGCCAGCTGTCATGTCGCCGTTGGTTTCTGTGGCGGTGCCGGTGCTGGCAGGAGCCTGCACGTCGACGGCGACGAAGGCGGGATTGACGACATCCTCGGCAGTCTTCACCAGATAGGGCGTGTTGGCGATGGTGGCGCCCGTCAGCGTCTTGAAGCGCAGCGTGTCGCCGTCATACTGGTAGAGGTAGTCCACCTCCACGCCCGTGCCGAGGGCGTTGCCGAGCTCCGTGGCCGTGATGCCCGCGGGCAGCACAATCGAGCTCCAGGTGTCGGCCTTCAGCGTGCGTTCCTTCAGCCACAGGTCGCCGTCGGTGCGGGCCACGGGCGTGTAGTCCTTGCTCGCGTCGAGCGTGTCGGCGATGTAGAAGTAGCCGCCGAGATACTGATTGTATGGCGGGCGGGTGGCATGGTCGTCACGATGAAGCGAGTCGGTGCCGAGGGCTTTGTCATTTCGTGTGAACCCTTTCACCAACCGGCACGGGCTGTCCTCAGTGCCCACTCCGGCATAGACATCTTTCTTGCCATTAGTTATCATGCCTTCTTTATTGGCTGGTTCCCAGTTGCCAATCCTTAGCTCTTTCAATGCTTTATCACCACTACAGAAGGTTTGTGCATCGGTTAGCGCTTCAGAACTAAACCCTGACGCGTCAAGGAACTGAAGCGCTTTGCAATTAAAGAACATGGATCTCATATTCGCAGCACTACTCGTATCGAAATTCTTTAAGTCAAGGCTTTCCAAAACCCAACAATCATAGAACATCTCATTGAAAGTCGTAACCTTAGAAGTATTGAAGCTCGACACATCAACCGACTTCAGCGCATAGCAACGTTGGAACATGAAGCTCATGTCGGTAGCGCTCTCCGTGTTCCATTTGCTCAAGTCGACTTTTTCTATGGCATGGCAATCACTGAAGAGATCTCTGAAAGAAGTCACCTTGCTGACATCAAAATTCTCAAAGCCTGTAATGGTGGCTTTATCGCAATGCATAAACATATTGGCCATGTTGGTTACGTTTGAAGTTGTAAAGTTGCTGACATCAAGGCTTGTCAGGGCCTGGCAACCATTAAACATTTCAAACATGGTGGTAACGTTTGCGGTGTTCCATCCTGATATATCCAAAGAGGCCAACGCCGCGCAGCTACTAAACATATCGGACATGTCTGTGACATTGCCTGTACCGAACCCTGAAAGGTCAAGAGCGGTCAGCGCCGTGCAATTATTAAACATGTAACTCAAATCTGTTACAGCAGCGGTCTTGAACCCTGAAAGGTTAAGCGTGGCCAAGTTGGTACAACCATAAAACATGCGATTCATATCCGTCACCTTAGTGGCATCGAGCCCCGACAAGTCTAAGGATGTCAGCGCACTACAGTTATAGAAGAGGCGTGCCATGCTTGTAACGTTCTCGGTGCTCAGGTTCTCAATGCCCTCGACAGATGTCAAACCGGTCATGCGGCTGAACCAATATGCCATGTTTGTAGGCTTCAGCTTCTCTGTCCCTGAAATCGTGAAAACAACCTTGGTTACTTTGCTTCTTGTTGTTGTTTGCTTACTACCTATTATAGTAGTAGTTAAAGCGTTGGTGATGTCGTAAAAGCCTTCACCCGACGTTACATAGCTTGCGCCATCGTCCATTGTGTCCTGAATGTAGAGCGTGTATGCTTCGGGACTTGTGGATGTCTTCACCAGCTTGGCATACACCCCGCTGTTCTCGGTCCCCGCGGCCACCTTGCCCGGCAGCGCCCATAGCACCGCCAAAAGCAGTAACAAGTATTTGTGTCTCATAACCACATGAAATGTTAGTTTACTATATCTGATAAGTTCTTTCCGCCAGTTTCGTCCATCCTTCTCCTGCCGGATGGGGTGGTTCCGCCTTGGCAATGATGATAAATCGAAGGCAAATTTATAAAGGACTTTTAAGGAATTAGGGGGGGGCTGTATAAAAAACGTTAAAATCCGGGCGGTTTAAGATTATTTAAACCATCGCAATCACTTTGAAAGAAGAATGAAACACAAATGAAGAAAAATACAGCAGGAAGGCTTACACAAAGAAAGGCTACCTGAGAAAGCTTCCGAAATAGCCCAGGCACGCCTCG
>CAZVWX010000081.1:0-6705 GCA_964631105.1 uncultured Prevotella sp.
TCAGGATGTATATATGTTTGGTTCGATTTGCCATAGTCCTTTTCTTATATCAACTCCAAAAGTAAGAAAATATTGGGTAAACACAAAATAGTTTAAGCAATTTTTAGTAACTTTGCTGCAAAAAACCGAATTATGGGAGAAAGGAAATACGTAGGAATCATCCCCGCCCGCTATGCGTCGACCCGTTTTCCGGGCAAGCCCCTGGCCGTCCTTGCGGGCAAGCCCGTGATAGAAAGGGTGTACGACCGGGTGTCGGCCGTGCTCGACAATGTGTGGGTGGCCACCGACGACGAGCGCATAGCCGCGGCCGTGAGGAGCTTCGGAGGCCGCGTGGTGATGACGCGCGCCGACCACCAGAGCGGCACCGACCGTGTGGAGGAGGCCGTGGAGAAGATTGGTGACGGCTTCGATGTCGTGGTCAACATCCAGGGCGACGAGCCCTTCATCCAGCAAAGCCAGATTGAGACGGTGTGCCGGAGCTTCGACGATGCTGGCACACAGATAGCCACCCTGGGCAAGCCCTTCGAGAGCATGGAGGCGGTGATGAATCCCAACTCCCCCAAGATTGTGGTCGACAACCGCGGATTCGCGCTCTACTTCAGCCGCAGCGTGATTCCCTTTGTGCGCAATGCCGACCAGGGAGAATGGTTCGGCCATTATCCTTACCTCAAGCATTTGGGCCTTTACGCCTACCGGCGTGAGGTGTTGCGCGAAATCACGCGTCTGCCGCAAAGTAGTCTGGAACTGGCCGAGAGCCTGGAGCAGCTGCGGTGGCTGCAGAACGGCTATCGCGTCAAGGTGGGGCTCACCCAAGTGGAGACCGTCGGCATCGACACGCCCGGCGATTTGAAGCGTGCCGAAGAATTTCTGAAGAGCCATGCAGTATAAGTCCGTCAGCTTGAGGCGGGGCAAGGAGGAGTCGCTCCGTCGCTATCATCCCTGGGTATTCTCGGGTGCCATCCATCACATGGACGATGGCATAGAGGAGGGCGACGTGGTCAGAGTCCTCACCTCCGAAGGCGAGTTCATCGCCCTTGGCCATTACCAGGTAGGCTCCATCGCCGTCCGCGTGCTTTCGTTTTCCGATGTTGTCATTGATTCCGCTTTCTGGCGCGGGCGCTTGCAGTCGGCATGGGACATGCGCCGGGCCATAGGCCTGGCCGACCGTGCCGGCAACAACACGTTCCGCCTCGTGCACGGCGAGGGCGACGGCCTGCCCGGCCTCGTCATCGACTGCTATGGCTCCACGGCCGTCATGCAGGCCCACAGCGTGGGGATGCACCGCAGCCGCCACGAGGTGTGCGACGCGCTGCTCGACGTGACGGGCGGGCGCATCAGCTCGGTGTATTATAAGAGCGAGACCACGCTGCCCTACAAGGCTCATTTGGAGCAGGAGGACGGCTTCATCCATGGAGGATCGGCCGACGACGTAGCCATGGAGAACGGCCTGCGCTTCCACATCGACTGGCTCAAAGGACAGAAGACTGGCTTCTTCGTCGACCAGCGCGACAACCGCTCCCTGCTCGAATCCTACGCCCGGGGCCGTTCCGTGCTCAACATGTTTTGCTACACGGGCGGATTCTCGGTCTATGCCATGCGTGGCGGCGCCCGGCTGGTCCACTCCGTCGACAGCAGCGCCAAGGCCATCGAACTGACGCGCCAGAACATGGGGCTGAATTTCCCCGGCGACGGCCGCCATGAGGCCTTTTGCGAGGATGCCTTCAGGTTTCTGGACGACCACCACAACCTGTACGACCTCATCGTGCTCGATCCTCCCGCCTTTGCCAAGCACCGCTCCGCCCTCCACAACGCGCTGAAGGGCTACACGCGGCTCAACCTGAAAGGCCTGCAGCGCATCCGCAAGGGGGGCGTCCTCTTCACCTTCAGCTGTTCCCAGGCCGTCAACAAAGACCAGTTCCGCGCCGCCGTGTTCACAGCCGCCGCACAGGCCCGCCGCCGCGTGCGCATCCTGCACCAGCTTCATCAGCCCGCCGACCACCCCATCAACATCTATCATCCCGAAGGAGAATATCTGAAGGGACTCGTACTCTACGTGGAATGAGCTTGGATTTGAAGTCCCTCACCCCCCACGGCCATTACCTTGTGGCCCTTTCCGGGGGAGCCGACAGCGTCTGTCTGCTTCTGAAGATGAAGTCGGAAGGCTATCGTGTGGAGGCGGCCCATTGCAATTTCCACCTCCGCGGAGCCGAGTCCGACCGCGACGAGGCCTTTTGCGCTGACCTCTGCCGCCGCGAGGGCGTCGCCCTGCACCTGGCTCATTTCGACACGCGGGCCTTTGCCCGCCTTCATGGTGTGAGTGTGGAGATGGCCGCGCGCCGGCTGCGCTATTCCTATTTCGAGCAGCTCCGCCGCGACCTGGGCGCCGAGGGCGTGTGCGTGGCCCATCATGTGGAGGACCAGGTGGAGACGGTGCTCCTGAACCTGGTGCGGGGGACGGGCCTGCGAGGGCTGACGGGGATGGAGGAAAGAAACGGAACCGTGATTCGCCCGATGCTCCAGGCCACTCGGAAGGAGATTGAGGACTATCTGGCCGGCAGAGGGCAAAGCTATGTGACCGACAGCAGCAACCTCGTCGACGACGTGAAGCGCAACCGGCTCCGCCTCGACGTGATTCCCCAGTTGGAGCGGATGAATCCCTCGCTCATGACCGACGTGGCCCGCATGGCCCGTCATCTTTCTGACGCCCAGCGCATCGTCGACCACAGCATCAGTGCCTGGATGCGGCAGCACCCCAACACGATACACACCGACAAACAGGGATGCGCCGTCGGGGCCGATGTTCCCATTGCCGGCATTCTGGCTTTCCCCTCGCCCGAATACTTGCTCTTCGAGATGCTCCGTCGGTTTGGGTTCAATGGAACCCAGTCAGAGCAGGTCTTTGCCCAAATCCATCACGGCCAGGGCCGCTTGTGGGCGTCGGCCACCCACGAGCTCACCCTCGACCGGGGCCGTCTGCTCGTGTGCCCCAGGCAGAAGCCCGTCCGGCCTCTGCTCATTCCAGAGACGGGCACCTATGTCAGCCAGTCCTTGCGTCTGCAGGTGGAAAGGTTGAGGCGCGACGATTCGTTCGTGCTCGACAAGTCGCCCCGCGTGGCCATGCTCGACTTCCGGCTGGTGGCCTTCCCCCTCACGCTGCGCCCTGCCGCGGGGGGCGACCGTTTCGTGCCCTTTGGCATGAAAGGCTCGAAGCTTGTGAGCGACTATCTCACCGACCGCAAGCGCAACCTCTTCCAGAAGCGGGCCCAGTGTGTCGTGGCCGATGCCTCCGGCCGGATAGTCTGGCTTGTGGGCGAGCGCACCGACGGGCGCTTTGCCGTGGCCGATTCCACAAGCGAGGTGCTGAGGCTGTCGGTAGACTAGTGTCCGGAGACCCCTCTGCCGATGGCTTCGCGCAACTCCCGGCCTAAGCTGTCCATGCGTTCCCTCCGTTTCGGGGCCGCCTCCAGATAGTGGTCGCGCTGTTGTTGCAGGGCGGTCATCCGCCGGCGTTGCCGCCTGATCTGCTTTTCCATGCCTTGCGCCGCCTTCAGCGACAATTGCGTGCGCGGCCGTGCCAGCAGCGAGTCGATAATCCGTTGCTGGCCGCCGATGCGTTCGGCCCATTCCGCCGAGTCGATGCCGCAGTATTGCCTCACGCTCTGCCACGACACGCGCTCCTTGGGCATGCCGTCCTTCCGCTCCACCGTCCGCCGCTCCACGGTTTCGGGAACGAAGTCGACGTGCCTCTTCCCGTCCTTGTCGGCAATGGCGAGCGTGAACCTCAGATACCACCGGGTGGGCACCTCGCCCAGAGCCTCCGTCGCCGTGACGTTCTCCTCCAGGAGCGCCCATCCGCGCATCGTCACCGTGTCGCCCTCCGCCTTCCACACCGATGCGTGGTAGAGGCTGTCGGTCCTTCTTCCCCACGCCTCCATCGCTTCGGCCAGACCTTGCGCCTGCGCGGGCGGCATGCCGAGCCCGGCCATGAGGGCCAGCCCCATGGCCTTGCGGGCAAGTCGCCCTGCAGCGGTCTTGTGCGTGGATTTGCCGGTTGTCGTGCTCATGCTTTCGTGGCTTTTGCTTTCCTGTTCTTGTGCCTGGCCTTCCTGGGCGTCATTCCCCTTCGCCGACGCGCTTCATGTCATATTTCTCCTTCGGTCCCACAATCGACAGGCGCCCGTCGTCGTGCAGGCGGAAGGGTAGGGGAACACCCGTCATGTCGGTCATGGTCTGCATCATCTTGTTCTCATAGATGCGTCTGAAGAAGTCCACAAACACCCCCTTGGCCTCGTCGTAGCCCTGTTGCGCTATCGTGTCGGCCGAATGCAGTTCCAGTTGGCTGGGCGCGAGCGTCACCTGCAGCTTTTCCGGGTTGTAGGCCAGATAGAGCTTTCCGTCCTCCACCACCCATTCGCCGGCCATCGCCACGCGCATGCCCCTTATTCCCACCGACAGTCCCTCGGGGTTCTTCTCGTCCGAATCGATGGCGTACTCCTGCACGAAGGTTCCTTTGCCGGCATCCGTGCGCTTGAAGGTCATGGCGACCTGGCTGGCCTGCTGCCTGCTGTCGGTGGCCACGCCGGCCCATCTCCCCTCCAGCACCTTGTCGGCGTGGTCCGAGCATGCCGCCAGCAGCATCCAGCCCGCCAGCAGCCCCATGATGGTCCGCCTCATTTCGCTTCGGTTCTTTCGTCGTTCACGGCATTCGGCGCGGGCTTCGGCTCTTCGGCCACGGTCACGAGCCTGTAGTCCTTCGTGCGGGCCAGCCGCTGGATTTCCTCGTAGAGCATGATGCACGCCCAGGCGTCGGTGGCGGCATAGAGCTTCTGGTTGTCCTTCAGCACGTCGGCCTCCCAGTTGGTCAGGCGCTGGCTCTTGCTGATTTTCTGGTGGAAGAGGTTCGCGTAGAGCTTTTGCAGGCTTTTGTCCTCGATGCCGATGGACGGCGCGAGCGTCTGTATGTCGATGAACCATCCCGGCGTGAACTGCGCCCTGCGGTGCAGCGAGAGCAGGTCGTCGTGCCAGGAAAGTCCAATCTTGGGCACGGTGGTGTCCTCCAACAGCCGGATGATGGCGGGCGTGATGTTCGTCAGGTTCAGCCTGAAGAGCATGCACGTGTTGCGGTTGGAGGCTTGCAGCAGCGCCACCTTGTGGTTCTGCCCGCGTGTGAACGACGGCCGCGTCTCGGTGTCCACGCCGATGATGTCGCTCGTGAGCAGGTAGTCCACGGCCTTCCGCGTCTCGCCGGGCGTGTTGATGGTGATGATTCTCCCGGGGAAGACGGCGCGTGGCAGGTTGGTGATGGCACGCTTGTCGTATTTGTTATATATGATTTTCTTCATTTCACAGTTTCCTAACTTTTTTGCAAAATTAGGAAAAAGTTGGGAAAACATGCCCTGTTTTCGTTTTTTTCCTATAAATTTGCACGTAAAAAGCAAGCAAACAACGAATGGCAAGAAAAAAATCTGGTCGCCCGGCCAAGAGTTTTGGCGAGGCAATCGGCTTCCAAAATATATTTAATAACGAGAAAACCGACTTTTTTCTCGGTATCATCCTCTTTGTCGTAGCCATCTACGTGGTCATCAGCATGGTGTCTTTCTTCTCCACCGGTGCGGCCGACCAGAGCATGATGGAGCACCTGCACCCCTCCGACTGGCTCAACGACAACATGGAGTTCCGCAACCGCGGCGGCTCCCTGGGGGCCATGCTGTCCTATTTCCTCATCACCGAATGCTTCGGCATCCCCTCGTTCCTCGTTCCCGCCTTCCTCTTCCTGGTGGCCTTGCAGCTGATGAAGGCTTACAAAATCAACCTCTGGAAGTGGTTTCTGGGCATGGCCGTGACGATGATTTGGTGCTCGGTGGCCTTCGCCCAGTTCCTCACCCCCATCTTGGGCGACCAGGTGTTCAATCCCGGCGGCAACCACGGCGTGTTCTGCGTCGACAGGCTCACCAAGCTCGTGGGCACCCCCGGGCTCAATGCCATCCTCCTGCTCGTGGCCATTGTCTTCATCACCCTGCTCAGTTCGGAGACCATCACGGTCATCCGCAAGGCCCTCAACCCTGTGGACACTATATCTAATAAGGTGAAGTTCATCATCACCAACAAGCAGCGCGATGCGGAGGACGCCAAGGACGCCGCATCCAAGCAAGAACCTGCGGACGACGGAGGCGTGATTGATTTGGATCGCGTGGAGAAAGACGACGGCGACGGCGAGGCCGTCACCATCGACCTCACCCATGTGGGCGATGGCGGCGACGATGGCGGCGGCTCGCTGCTGGGCAAGCTTCGCGGCAAGCGAAGCAAGAAGGACGCCGCCGGCGAAGAGGCCGGGATGGAAATCAACGCGGTCAAGGAGGTGGAGAAGTCGGGCACCGAGACCGTAGGCGGCGACATCGACAGCGAAGCCCCCATCAACCCGCGCGAGCCCTTCCTGCGCTACCAGTTCCCCACGCTCAGCCTGCTCAAGACCTACGACAACGACGGCAAGCCCTATATCGACGAACAGGAACAGATAGCCAACAAGAACCGCATCGTTGAGGTGCTGGGCTCCTTCGGCGTGAAGATACGCACCATCCGCGCAACCGTGGGCCCCACCATCACGCTCTACGAGATACAGCCCGCCGAGGGCATACGCATCTCGAAAATCAAGAACCTGGAAGACGACATCGCCCTGAGCCTCGCCGCCCTGGGCATCCGCATCAT
>CAZVWX010000082.1:0-6689 GCA_964631105.1 uncultured Prevotella sp.
AGGAAAGTGCATAGCCGGAAAACTTCTCATTGTCAGGCAAACGCCTTGTTGGATTCTGTATGCAAACAGGCTTATGGTTATTTACATTCCCGTTGGCAAAGAAATAACGGTATGCATCCATACCATTGGGTTCATGCAACTTTGGCATAGCGTATCCTTCTTCCAATAATCGGTCTATGTATGTCTGATACTTGAAAACCATAATATCCTTTCTTTTCGGCAAAACTTTTGCCAATGAGGGCAATGAAAGTTTGCTTTCAAATTGCCGAGTGCCGCTAAAGTTTATGCAAAGGTAGTTATTTGTTTTGAAATAGCAAGCGTAATTGATGATTTTCTTGATTTAACGCACAAATTCCATTCAAAATAATAGTTAAAACGTTGGTCGCAATACTTAAACTTCACTAAAGAAACAAACATCTCTTAGTGCTAATCATCGACAAACAAGAAAATTTACCCATGCCATTTTTGTACCGTTTAGCTTGCAACCGTCTGACAATCCGTCGACACAGCATATTTCCACATGAACTTAATTCATTCAACATGGTAGGAATTCTAATAAAAACGGATAAAAACAACTTTCACCCAAGCAACCTATTTCAGTATAAGACAGGAGGGAGGGGCAATTGTGGATGGCCCGCATGCCCCGCGGAGCATGGGGGCCGGCACAAGGCACGGCTCCCTACAAGGGGACACGACACAACGGTTCCGGACGCACCCCGCCGGAACCTGCATCCGGCGGAGCAGCGCCGGGACACGCTCAGCTTATGAATGACGCCGGATTAAAGAAAAAATATACATATGGGGGCTTACTCGTCGTCCTCCTCCCATACCGACCATGGGTCGTAGCCAGAAGGGAGTTTGTTGCATTTGGCGGGAAGATCTATGATGTCATCATCACCTGTTCCATTTTCACACCCTTCTCCGGCTCCTTCATCAAGGCCACCACAAGAGCCCGCAAGAAGAGAGCCTCCCTCGGGCCCGGCAAATACAATCCCGCACCAGGGCGGGCAGTAGGGTTTGTGATCAGTCTCTTTGTTCATATGTTGGTTTAAGTTTTTTGCTCTATGAAGGCAGGGCCACACCACCGCATAAGGCAGGGGCTGCGAAGTCTTGGGGTACTTTTCCAAAATTTTGCAGGTTGCAAATCTACATTTTTTTCTGCGAAGTCTTTATATGTCGTTTTTTTTGCATTTTTTAACAATCACGCAATCCCAGAAGCCAGCTCATGAACCTTTGTGAGCACGTCCGCCAGGGCGTGCGGCCCGGCACAAGGCACGAATCCTGCAGGAGGACACGGCGCAGCGGCAGACAGCGGGAAGTGCCGCGAAAGACAAACCAGCATCTCACGCACAAGGTGGATGAACCCAACGGCAGGGGCGACGACGCAGCGAACACCACGCTTGGAAGTAAATTTACATTCCTGCTCCACTTTCCCAAAAGCCCGCTTTGACAGAAAGTCGGAGCAAGCCGCATTCTTGCGACATCCTGCCAACTTTCCGCCTCGATTTGCTTACCACTTTGTAAAGATGCGAGAAAAATAGGGGGTCAGTTGGAAGAAAGGCCTTCTTCGATTCGAAGAACGGCCTTCCCGGCCTCTAAGAACGGCCTTCTTCGATGCCAAGAAGGCCGCTTACACATTGCAAGAAGGCCGTTCCCGCAATTCATCTCCGATTAGTTGACAAAGCAAGTCGGCCGCCCTTGATGGCGGGCAACGCCGTCCGCCATTCTTCCCGGCACATGGCCACACGACAGGAGCCGCGCCTTGTGCCGGCCCGCACGCCCCCAAGGGCGTTCGAATGCACGTGACACGCCGGCCCGCACGCCCCTCATCCACGGCATCCGACGGCGGCTGAGGTGGAAATTTGATTCAAGATGGGGGTAAAATTGTCGCAAAACGCCCGCGCGGCACATGAAGCACCACCTTTTTGGCAGGATGATGGCAAGCGGCAACCGCGCCGAACGACTACCTTTGCGCACAGCCGCCGCCCGGGGATGGCCCGGGGCGGAGACGGCGCCACGCACAGACCTGATTCATTCAACAATAAAAAAAACAAAAACCATGCAGAAATTATCTTTCGCTATGCGCACAATCTCAGCCGTGCTGCTCCTGGCCCTCGCCCAGGCCGGGGCACGGGGCGCCACGCAGACCGCCGTGGCCTCGTGGTCGTTTGCGGAGGGGTGGGACAGCGAGTCGTCGGGCTCCACCGTCACCTACACGCCCGACGGCAGCGGATGGAAGGAGCTCGCCAACACGGCCTGGAGCCAGAAGCAGCCCGTCTTCCTGCCCAACACGTTCACCGGCGTGCAGGCCGACTACCAGCTCAGCCTGAAGACCAGCGACGGCAAGTGGCAGGTGAGGCAGAGCAGCTCCAGCTACGTGCTCCGCCTGAACACCGCCTCCATCAACAAGTTCACGGCCAAGGCCGACTACGGCGACGCCTCGAAGCACGACCAGTACTTCCAGGTGGCCTTCCCCACGCTGAACCTGAACAACATCAAGGTGAACTTCGCCATCGGCGACGGGTCGAGCAGCTCAACGAAGTTCGGCGTAATCTATTCCACCGACGGGGGCGCCACCTGGACCGTGCTCGACGACTACGTGAGCGGGGCCCACTGGAACACCTACGTCGACGCCAACTACGCCCTGCAGGCCGACAACAAGGAGAGCGTGGTGGTGAGAATCCTCATACAGTCGGCCACCAAGAACAGCAACTACAACCTGAAGTACGTGAACATCTACGCCGACGACCACATGGCCCCGGTGCTGAAGTCGTCGCGCCCCGCCGACGGCGACACCCGCGTGGCCACCACCGGCAAGATTGCCCTGACGTGGAACGAGGCCGTGGCCACCACCGCCACCGCCACCCTGACCAACCAGGCCACGGGGGCGAGCCAGCAGCTGCAGCCCGCCGTGAGCGGCAACGTGGTGAGATACGCCTACAGCGCTCTGGACCGGAGCACGGACTACACCTTCCGGCTGCCCGCGCAGGCGGTGAGCGACCTGGCCGGGAACACCACGGCCGACGCCGTGGCCATCGGCTTCACCACCAACGCCACCGACCCCGTGCAGGCGCCCACCATAGAGAGCAAGAACCACCTGTGGTACAACCGCCCGGCACGCTACTGGGAGGAGGCCCTGCCACTGGGCAACGGCCGCCTGGGCGTGATGCACTCGGGAGGCGTCGCCATCGACACGCTGCAGCTGAACGAGGACACCTTCTGGGACCAGGGGCCCAACGAGAACTACAACGCCAACGCCCTGGGCGTGCTCAAGCAGGTGCAGCAGGGCATCTTCGCCAAGAACTACGCCTCGGTGCAGGACCTGGCCGTGACCAACTGGATGTCGACGGGGTCGCACGGCGCCAGCTACCGCGCCGCGGGCGAGCTGCTCATCGCCTTCCCCGGACAGCGGTTCGACGACGAGGAGGCGGGGCAGACCAGCGGAGCCGCCGACGCCGAGGGCTACGTGAGATACCTCGACATGAACACGGCCACGAGCGTGGTGCAGTACAACATCGGCGGCGTGGACTACAAGCGCACCGTCTTCACCTCGATGGCCGACAACGTCACCGTGGTGAGGCTGGAGGCCTCGGAGCCGGGCAAGCTCGACTTCAACGTGGCCTATACGGGCTGCAACAAGACCAACATTGAGAAGCTCACGTCCAGCACGCTCTACGACGACCACACCATCAAGGCCACCATGGGGCCGGCACGCGCCCAGAACGAGGGCGTGGACAACAAGCTGAACCTCTGCACCTACGTGAGGCTGGCCGACTGCGACGGCACCATCGGCAGCACCAAGACCACCATCTACGGCCAGGGCACCGCCGGCCCGGCCACCAACGCCCCCACGCTGACCGTCGGCGGGGCCTCGCACGCCACCATCATCATCTCGCAGGCCACCAACTTCGTGAGCTACAACGACGTGAGCGGCGACGCCAGCCGCAAGGCCCTGGACATCCTCACCGCCTACGAGGCGAAGGCCAAGGACTACGCCACGACGCTGGCCGACCACGAGGCGAAGTACGCCGAGCAGTTCGCACGCGTCGACATCGAGCTGGGCGACAACGCCGACCAGGAGGCCAAGGACACCGAGCAGCGCATCAAGGAGTACCACAAGACCGCCGACCCGCAGCTCGCCGCCAACTACTTCCAGTTCGGACGCTACCTGCTCATCGCCTCGTCGCAGCCGGGCACGCAGCCCGCCAACCTGCAGGGCATCTGGAACCCCGACGCGCGCCAGTACCCGGCATGGGACTCGAAGTACACCTCGAACATCAACGTGGAGATGAACTACTGGCCCGCCGAGGTGACCAACCTCGCCGAATGCCACGAGCCGCTGGTGAGCCTGATCAAGGACGTGAGCCAGACGGGGGCCACGACGGCCAAGAAGATGTACGGCGCGCGCGGATGGGTGATGCACCACAACACCGACATCTGGCGCACCACCGGGGCCGTGGACAACGGCACCGTGGGCGTGTGGCCCACCTGCAACGCCTGGCTCTGCTCGCACCTCTGGGAGCGCTACCTCTTCTCGGGCGACAAGGAATACCTGGCCGGGGTGTACCCCGTGATGAAGGGGGCCGCCGAGTTCTTCCAGGACTTCCTCGTCGAGGACCCGAACACGCACTACATGGTGGTGTGCCCGAGCAACTCGCCCGAGAACCATCCGGGCATCGGCAAGTACACCAAGGCCGACGGCACGCAGAACAACATCGCCCTCTTCGGCGGCGTCGCCATGGACAACGAGATGGTGTACGACCTGCTGAAGAACACCGCCCTGGCCGCACGGGCCCTGGGCGCCGACACGTCCCTGGCCGACTCGCTCGACGCGCTGAAGGCACGCCTCACGCCGTGGAAGATTGGCCAGTACGGCCAGGTGCAGGAGTGGCAGGAGGACTGGGACCGCGAGTCGTCGAGCCACCGCCACCTGTCGCACCTCTGGGGGGCCTACCCGGGCAACCAGGTGTCGCCCTACACGAACCCGACGCTCTTCCAGGGCGTGCACAAGAGCCTGGTGGGCCGCGGCGACGGGGCCCGCGGATGGTCGATGGGATGGAAGGAGGCCATGTGGGCGCGGATGCTCGACGGCGACCACGCCATGACCATCCTGAAGAACCAGCTCGTGCTGCTCGACCCGAACGTCACCATCAGCCAGTCGGAGGGCGGCTCCTACGCCAACATGTTCGACGCGCACCCGCCCTTCCAGATTGACGGCAACTTCGGCGCCACGGCGGCCATCGCCGAGATGCTCGTGCAGTCGCACGCCGGATTCCTGCACGTGCTGCCGGCCCTGCCCTCGGAGTGGAAGGCCAAGGGCATGGTGAAGGGGCTGCGCGCGCGCGGCGGATTCGTCGTCACCGACCTGGCCTGGCAGGACGGCGAGGTGACGCGGCTCACCGTGAAGTCGACCATCGGCGGCAACCTGCGCCTGCGCTCGGCCACGCCGCTGGTGCGAGCCGACGGCAGCCAGCTCAAGGCCGCCTCGGGCGACAACACCAACGAGCTGATGCAGCCCTACAACATGCCGGACCCCATCGTGAAGGACATGAGCAAGATTCCGCAGACCACGCTGCCCACCACCTGGCTCTACGACATCCCGACCACCGCGGGCGAGGAGGTGACGCTCGTCGGCGAGGGCGCGGCCTCCGGCATCGAGGAGGTGGGGGCCGGCCTCCGGGCGCCGCTGACCGCCAGCCACACCTATTATAATGTGTGCGGACAGCAGGTGGGGGCGTCGTACAGGGGCATCGTCATCCATGACGGCAAGAAATGGGTGTCGCAATAACCCTCATCGGGCCGACAGCCGCGGGGAAAGGCATGGGGCGGCGCACCGTGTGCGCCCCCAATGTTAAATCCCGAAAATAATGGGGAAAAAGCTTGGAGCCTACCAGCTTTTTCCTTATCTTTGAGGCAACAAACAGGGACACGCGCCGAAAGGCCGCCCTGACACAAAAACACCATCTTTCTGATGGACTCTGATTCCAGCAATCAGACAAAGGCAACAAGAGGATGCACCGCCGACTCGCCGGAGGATGCATCCTCTCTTCGTTTCTTACATTTATAGACGACGCCCGCTCCTCATGCCACGGCCCGCCCCCACGTCCGGCCGGAACCGGCGCGGCCCCATTCCCCAAGCCATGCAAACGCATTACAAGATGGTTGCATTCTCACACGAAATGTGAAATAATGATATTTTTTCTTCGCGGAAACGAATAAATTGCTTACTTTTGCAAAGCAGAACTATCAGCGAAAGGAATTATGGCACAATTATCAGACCGTCTGAACAGGCTGGCGCCGTCGGCAACGCTGGCCATGTCGCAAAAAAGCAGCGAGATGAAGGCTCAAGGCATCGACGTCATCAACATGAGCGTGGGCGAGCCCGACTACATGACACCCGACAACATCAAGAAGGCCGGCGAGAAGGCCATCGCCGACAACTACTCGAAATACTCGCCCGTGCCGGGATACCCGGCGCTGCGGAAGGCCATCGCCGCAAAGCTGAAGCGCGAGAACGGCCTCGACTATGCGCCCGCCGAGGTCATCGTGGGGACGGGCGGCAAGCAGGGCGTGTGCAACACCATCCTCGCCCTGGTGAACCCGGGCGACGAGGTCATCATCCCCGCCCCCTACTGGGTGAGCTACCCGCAGATGGTGAAGCTCGCCGGAGGCACGCCCGTGACGGTGCG
>CAZVWX010000083.1:0-6618 GCA_964631105.1 uncultured Prevotella sp.
TCGCTGTTTTCCTTGTAGAAGTCCTTGAAGATGTTGCGTCCGAATGCCTTGATTTTCCCGATGACGTTCCACGACTTGTCCTCGTCCATGTTGTCGTGGATGTAGTCCATGATCCACTTGAAGAGCTTGTCGTGTTCGTCGAGGCTCTCGATGAGTTCGTCCACGGCCTGCTCCTCCACCTGCTGGTCGTTGAGGCCGATGCGCAGGTTGGCGGTGAGGTCGAGCTCCCGCGCCAGATTCCTGAGCACGCTTTGGAAGAAGGCGTCGATGGTCTCCACCATGAAGAGGTTGTAGTGGTGCACGAGCAGCCTCAGGGCCGTCCATGCGCGTTCGCGCACCTGCCGGCGGCCCATCTGCGTGTTGGCCATGACGGCTCGGGCGTAGGGCTCTGAGTCGTCCAGCCCCCGGGCGATACCGTAGAGCTGGCTCAGGATGCGCGTCTTCATCTCGGCGGTGGCCTTGTTGGTGAAGGTCACGGCCAGGATGTTGCGGAAGGCCAGCGGATTGCTGACGAGCAGGGAGATGTATTGCGTGGCCAGGGTGAACGTCTTGCCCGACCCGGCCGAGGCCTTGAAGATGGTGAGGGGTCTTGTCATTTTCTTGCCGCTGTTATGTTGCCGTTGGTTGCTACCATTGTCTGAAGAGCTCGAATCCGAACTTGCAGCCGATGCCGTCGGGGTTGCCGTTCTTGAAGCTGGTGAAGAGGCCCATGGTGAAGAGGCGCGTGGAGAATCCGTAGCCGGCCTCGATGTAGGGGTGCAGGTGGATGACGTTGAGGCAGCTCAGATAGATGCGCTCCTTCTCCACGAAGTGTCCCAGGAAGGGAATCCACGCGGTGAGCAGGATGGGGCTCTCGTAGGTGGCGTTGCCTCTGACGTAGTAGCTTGAGGCGTTGTACCAGTTGGAGTTGAGCAGCTCGAACTCGCCCGACCACTCGTCGTTCCATCCGCCGATGATGTTGTTCTCCCTGAAGTTGGTGTAGTCCAGGAAGTAGGTGCCGTGGCTCCGCGTGGTGTAGAATCCGGCCCCCGCCCTGAGCGAGAGGACCTGCAGGCTGGGCATCTTGTGCATGTATTGTCCGTCGAACTCCCACCGCTCGTATTCGGTGTTCGACCGCAGCAGCCCCTTCACGCCGCGCTCGTAGTCGGCGGTGACGATGGGTCCCCGCCATCCCCACGGGCGCCACTCCACCTCCAGCATCGGCGCCGCCGAGCGGTAGGTGCTTCTGAGGCCGGCGGCCTGGAACGACGCCTTGTCGATGGCTGTGCGGCGGTGCGCCACCAGTCCGGCCTCCACGCCCCAGTGTGGCGACAGGTCGTAGTGGACGTTCGCCTTCCACTTGAAGTCGCGGAAGTAGTCCAGGTTCATGGCGTCCCAGTCGATGGAGTCGCCGCGTTCCTGCTTCACGCGGTCCAGCACCTGCGAGTTGGTGATGCGGTTGCCGTTGCCGAGCTCCGTCTCCACGTAGCCGTTGTGCTTCCGGTCGAACATGTAGGTCAGGGGGACGGTGTAGTAGAGCTGGTTTTGCTTGAAGGCGTAGCCCAGCTTCAGGCGCAGCGAGATGTCGCTGTTGTCGCTGAAGCGGTAGCTTCCCCTGACATCGAACTTGTAGGTGAGCCCCTTGCGCTTGGTGTAGCCCAGGTAGAGCGGGTTCAGGATGGGGTTGATGCGGTAGTATCCCTGGTTTTCGGAGCCGAAGTTGCCCTTGATGCGGTTCACGACGTTGTCGCCGATGTAGTCCCACAGGATGGTCTTCAGCTTGGCGCCGTGCTTCCCGCCGCGTGCCGCGGCCGAGTCGCTCCCGGCCTCCCGCTCCCGGTACCGCTGGTACACCGCCTGCTCGTCGGGCTGCAGGGGTTCGGGGCGCAGACGGTCCATCGTCTCCCAGTCGTCCGTCTGGCCGATGCTGTCGGGCGGGGCGGGCAGGAAGTATTGTGCCCGGAACCGGCAGACGATGTCGTTGCCCAGAAACTTGAACTCCGACTTCATCTCCAAGCGCTTCGGCAGGAGCGAGGCCAGGCCGCTCTCGCCCATGTCCATGTCGATTTCGAAGTTGATCATGTCGTATTCCCCCCGCATCCTGGCCTCGAGCACGCGCCCCGTGCGCGTCTCCACGACGGCGCGCCCCGACACCAGCTGGGTGTTGCGCGTGCGCGGCTCGAACACCACCTCCGTGCGCCCGTCGAATCCGATGCGCACACGGTATTTGTAGTAGCCGCGGTTGTATTTGCTCAAGGGCGAGAGCACGAAGTCCTTCAGCAGCGTCTGGTTGTAGATTTCCGGGTTCAGATAGTTCAGCATCACCGTCATGGCCTTGCGGTGGTGCGGCAGGGTGGAGAGGGCGGCCACGGGCGTGGCGTTGTAGCTTCCCGGCCTGGAGAAGACGACGTGGTAGAACGTCTCGCCCGTGAACTGCCGTTCGCTGCCGCGGGCCACGGTGTACATCGTGGGCACGGGCAGCAGCAGCACGTTGCGCTTCTTCACGTCCATGTAGAAATGCCGGTAGGCGTATGTGCTCACCTCCGGGGCGCCGATGGTGTCTATCGAGGCCGCGTAGCTCCACACCCTTCTGAGCAGGGTGAGCTTGCCGTTGCCGCGCCGCGGGGCCGCCGCCACACAGCTCCATGCCAGCACGAGCGCGGCCCCCACCAGCAGCCGCCGCGCGACGGCCAGGGATGCGGGGCTTGCCCCCCGGTGGTGCGGGAGGCGCGTGCCGTTGTGCCGGCGTGTGCCGGCTGATGCCGCCATCGTGTCGGGCCGGGGGTTCATCCCAGATACTTCATCAGAATTTTGGCGTGGCCCGACTCGCGCAGCTTGGCGATGCTCTTCTCGCGAATCTGCCTGACACGTTCGCGCGTCAGGCCCAGCTGGTCGCTGATTTCCTCGAGCCCCATCTCGTGGCAGCCGATGCCGAAGCACTCGCGGATGATGGTGGCCTCGCGGTCCTTCAGCACGTCCTCGAGCAGCTTGTTCAGCTCGTAGGCCATGCTCTCGTGGTCCACCTCGCGGTCGGTGCGCCCGTCGTCGCCGCTGCTCATGGTGTCCACCATCGAGTTGTCGTCGTCGTCGCTGAAGGGTGCGTCGATGCTCACGTGGTGGCCGTCGGCGGCCATGCTCTGTGTGATTTTCTCCGCGTCGACGCCCGTCTGCTGCGAAATCTCCTCCACGCTGGGGCGCCTCAGGTTCTCCTGCTCAAACTTGCTGATGGCGCGGTTCACCTTGCTCAGCGACCCCACCTGGTTGAGCGGCAGCCTGACGATGCGGCTCTGCTCGGCAATGGCCTGGAGGATGCTTTGGCGAATCCACCACACGGCGTAGGAGATGAACTTGAAGCCGCGGGTCTCGTCGAACTTCTGCGCCGCCTTGATCAGGCCGATGTTGCCCTCGTCAATCAGGTCGGTGAGCGAGAGCCCCTGGTGCTGGTACTGCTTGGCCACTGACACCACGAAGCGCAGGTTCGACTCCACGAGCTTGTTTTTCGCGCGCTCACCCTCCTTGCCTCCCTTCTTGATTTTCTGGGCCAGGTCGATTTCCTCGTCGATGGTAATCATCGGGGCTCGCCCGATTTCCACCAGGTATTTGTCGAGGGTCTCACTCTTGCGGTCGGTGATGCTCTTCGAAATCTTTAGTTGTCTCATTCTGCGGCTTTCTCTTATAAAAAAATTGCGGCTCCCCAGTATCCAAGCGGGCCACCTCACTGGAACGGTCGCGCTCAAGGTGGTCGTGCAAATATACGCAAAAAAATTGAGAGAAGGGCGTTCTCGGGGTGATATTTATGATTATTTTGCGTTTGTGCGCCGTTCTTGCGTGCCGGCGCGTTCTTCCTACGGCCTGTTGGGGGCTGGCCGGCGGAGCAGCAGGGCGAGGATGGGGGCGAGCACGGCGCCCGCGCCGACCTCCATGAGCAGGAACATGCTGGCCCACGCCAGGGGCGTGATGCCCGCCATCGCCTCGGTCATCATCCGCGTCTGCTCGGCGGTGAGGTGGTACACCTGCGCTGCCACCTTGTAGGCCTCGCGCCACTGGGCGAGAAACCCCGACACGTCGGCGAAGCGGAAGTATAGATATTGCGCCACGCCCAGCACCAGGGCCGCGTTGACGAGGGTCTCCATGCAGTAGAGCCACGCGCGGCGGAACGAGATGCTGCCGCCCAGGGCCCCGTCGCGGAACTTCTTCAGGCGCCAGCCCAGGAAGAAGGGCGTGCCCAGGACGACCAGGTCGCTCACCATGCCCAGGGCGGGCTCGCGCGAGGACATCATCGAGGCGAAGAAGCCCGCGGCCCAATACAGGGCGGTGAACACCCCGTCCTGGCGGGAGAATGCGGCCAGCTGGCTCATGTTTTGTGGTGTAATCATCTTGTGCTGTTTGCTTTCAACGTGCAAAAATAGTGATTTTTATCCAAACAGCCGCCTTTCCTCCCCCTCAATTGATGTGCCGGCCTCGTTTTTTTTTGCGCGGCATGGCTGGCATGGCGCCCCCTCCCCGCTCGTGGCGGCGGCCTTGCTCCACATCAAGAGAAACCGACTTCAGTTGTCAACTATTCTCCCATCGATTCGAAGAACGGCCTTCTTGCAATGTGTAAGCGGCCTTCTTGGCATCGAAGAAGGCCGTTCTTCGAGGCAAAGAAGGCCGTTCTTCGGACTGAAGAAGGCCGTTCTTCGAAATGACCCCCTATTTTTCTCGCATCTTTACAAATCGGTAAGCAAACCGAGGAAGAAAGTTCGCAGAGTGTCACAAGAATATGGAATGCACCAACTTTCTGTCAAATTGGGGTTTTTGAAAGGAAGAGAAGAAATGTAAATATATCTCCAATTCCATCCATCGCCTTTCCCGGAGCGTGATTGCCCGCCCCGCGCAGGCCATGCCCGGCGCGGCCCTTGCGGCGGACGACATTTCCCCACCTGGCACAACAAGTCGCCGCTCTCGGGCCAAGTGAGTCATTCGTCGCAGCCAAGCGGCGGCTTCCAACTGGCAAACAACACCCTCCCCACACGAAAAAGCCCCACACGGGCGGACGCCGGACAGCCCGCGGCCAGTCCGAGCACCACCGTGTGGAGCCTTTTCCAACCATCCCCCCGAAGGGTGGGGATGGCCGCTACTCGATGCCACGCATCATCTTCTTCAGCAGCGGGCAGAGGCAGAACAGCACGATGCTGGCCACGCCGGCCATGACGACGAAGATGATGAAGAAGTCGCTGAGCGTGTTCACCTGCCAGCCCAGGATGCTTCCGGCGGGCTTGCCCGGCTCGGGGAAGAGCGTGGCAAACTTGCCGGCAAGGATGTTGGAGGCGGCGTTGCTCATGAACCACACGCCCATGAGGAGCGAGGCCAGGCGCGCCGGCGAGAGCTTGTTGACCATGCTCAGGCCGATGGGCGAGAGCGAAAGCTCGCCGCAGGTGTGGATGGCGTAGAGGGCGATGAGCCAGAACATGCTCACCTTCATGTTGCCCGTCACGCCATAGGTGGCGAAGGTGATGACGGCATAGCCGATGGCGAGCAGCATCAGGCCGATGGCCTGCTTCACGGGCGAGGCGGGCTCCTTGCCGCGCTTGCCGAGCTTCTCCCACATCATGGCGAAGAGCGGGGCGAAGCACACCACGCAGATGGGGTTGACGCTCTGGAACCAGGCCGTCTTGAAGAATCCGGGAACGCCGAAGAGGTCGCGGTCGACGTTGTGCTCGGCAAAGTAGGTGAGCGACGCTCCGGCCTGCTCGAAGGCCGACCAGAAGAAGATGACGAACACGGCGATGATGTAGATGACGCCGATGCGGCTCATCTCGTCGCGCGTCAGACTGCGGTCGGTGATGATGAACACGGGCATGGCAATGGCGATGGCGAAGACGGCCGACGAGATGATGCCGTTGAAGTCGCTGGCGTCGGCGCCGCTGAAGTGGAAGAACAAGGCAAAGAGCACCACGGCGAGCAGGCCGCTGAGGATGGGGCGAAGCACCGAGTTCTTCACCTTCGGGGCTTCCTCCTCCACCACTTCGCCCCGCGAGGCCCTCTCCATCTTCTCCAGTTCCGACTTGGGCACGTCGCCGATGAGCACGCCCTCGGGGGTCTTCAGGTACTTCTTCTTGAATCCTGCAAAGATGGCCACCGAGATGACCATGGCGCATCCGGCACAGAAGAAGGCCCACTTGAAGGTGTTCGGGTCGCTGTACGACCCCGTGCCGACGCCTCCGCACACAAACGGGGCGATGAGGGCGCCCACGTTGATGCCCATATAGAAGATGGTGAAGGCCGCGTCCTTGCGGTGGTCGGTGGGCTCGTAGAGGTCGCCCACCATGGTGGAGATGTTGGGCTTGAAGAATCCGTTGCCCAGAATCAGTGCGGCCAGGCCAGCGAACATGAGCATCTTGGCCATGAAGTTGTCCACGGCGGGGTCGATGGTTCCTCCCAGGGCGGGGTCTTTGAAGATGCTCTGCTTCACCACGCAGGCGCTGGCAAACATCAGGAACTGGCCAATGGCCATGATGATTCCACCGGTGATGATGCTCCGGTTGTTGCCCCAGTAGCGGTCGGCAATGTATCCGCCGAGCAGGGGGGTGAGGTAGACCAGTCCGGTGTAGGATCCGTAGATTTGGAAAGCGTCGGTGGTGGAGAAGAGGGCGGCCA
>CAZVWX010000084.1:0-6618 GCA_964631105.1 uncultured Prevotella sp.
TGCCCCTCTTCGTCGAGGCCAGGCTCATGCAGACCCAAAGCGTGGCCTACCGCAAGGACTCCACGGCCATGCCCCTGCCCGTGAACGTGGTGAGCGACAAGATGCTCCAGACGGCCCTCGACCGGGCCGTGGACGACGAGAACTACGAGCTGGCGTCGCGCCTGCGCGACGAGCTGAGGCGGCGGCGCCAGAAGTCACAATCCCCCGACCACCATGAAGGAGACTAGATTCTTCTACGTGCCCGGCGCCCCCGGCGCCGACCACCTGCCCCCCGACGAGGCCCGGCACGCCTCGCGCGCGCTCCGGCTGCGCCCCGGCGACGAAATCTTCCTCACCGACGGCTGCGGGGCGTTCCACCGCGCCGAGCTCACCCTTGCCACCCCCCGCCTCTGCACCTACCGCATCGTGGAGTCGATGCCGCAACGGCGGGCCTGGCATGGGCGCATCCATCTGGCCATAGCCCCCACCAAGATGATGGAGCGCATGGAGTGGATGGTGGAGAAGGCCACCGAGGTGGGATTCGACGAGGTGAGCTTCCTCGACTGCCAGTTCTCCGAGCGCCACGTCCTTCGCGCCGACCGCATCGAGAAGGTGGCCGTGGCCGCCATGAAGCAAAGCCGCAAGGCATGGAAGCCCAAGGTGAACGCCATGCGCCCCTTTGCCGACTTCATCGGCTCCGAGCGTGCCGGGCGGAAGTTCATCTGCCATTGTCATGAGGAGGTGGAACGGGCTGACTTGTTCGGCCTGCTCCAACGCATGGCCGCCGACGAGACCGACATCACCCTCCTGGTGGGGCCCGAGGGCGATTTCTCCATCGGCGAGGTGCGGGCGGCCCTGGCCCGGGGCTACGAGAGCGTCACCCTCGGCCCGTCGCGGCTGCGCACCGAGACAGCCGGCCTCATGGCCGTCGGCATGGCCCAATGGTGGAGGAGGGCATAGGCGGGTGAGAAAAAACCGCCTCCGGGTTTGGCGGAGTGGAAAAGATTGCTTATATTTGCAAGTCGAAAAATTTGAGCGCATCCATCAGATGAGAACATTTCAACCATTCAAGAAAAACATGGCGCGGATGGCCCTTGCGGGGGCCGTGCTCGCGGCTTCGAACATGGGCCTGGCCTCATGCTCGGGCGACTATGTCGACGCCATTCCCGACGGGAGCCGTGCCTTGATTTCCATCGACCTGCAGGCGGCGGGCGCACAAGGGGAGCGCCAGGCCGACGTGCTGAAGACGGTCCTGGGCGTCGACCATCCGGACGATTGCGGCATCGACCTGCAAGAGAAAATCTATCTCTTTGCCGCACCCGACGGGAACCTAGGCCTCTGTGCCAAGGTGGCCGATGAGGACGACCTTACTGACTGGGTGGCGGCCAAGGCCAAGGCCGGTGATTGCGGCGAGGCGCAAACCTTCCGCGGCTGCCACTTCTCCGTCTTCGGCGACAGCTGGATGCTTGGCTATGGCAAGAACGCCCTCCTGCTCATGGGCCCCGTGGTGGCCTCGGCCCAACCGGCCCTGCGCCAGGCCATGGCCCAATACCTCACCCAGGACAGCGACCATGGCGCGAGGAGCTCGCTGCTCTTCCACCGGCTCGACTCCATCGACTCCCCCATGGCCCTCGTGGCCCAGGCCCGGGCCCTGCCCGAGAGGTTCATCGCCCCGTTCACGCTCGGCGCGCCCAAGGACGCCGACGCCTCGCAGGTGGTCATCGCCGCCTCCATGCACATGTCCGGCGGGGTGCTCGACATCCAGGGCGAGACCTTCTCGTTCAACCCCCGCGTCGACAGGGCCCTGAAGGAGGCCCGGCAAGTCTATCGCCCCATCACCGGACGCTACGCCGCCACGATGCCGGCCGACGCTGCCGCGGGGATGTTCCTCAACGTGGACGGCCGCAAGTTTCTGCCTCTGATGCGGACCAACAAGGGGCTGCAGGCCTTGCTTGCAGGCGTGAACCGGGCCATCGACATGGACAACATCATGCGGAGCGTCGACGGCGACATGGCCGTCATCCTGCCCGCATTGGGCGACACTGGCGCCCAGGTGATGATGGGGGCCGAGCTGGGCAACAGCCTGTGGACCGGCGACGTGGACTACTGGAAGCAGAGCGTGCCCGAGGGCGGGCGCATTGCCGACTGGGGCGACAAGGCCTGGTTCTATACCGACGGGCACACTTCGTTCTATTTCGGCGTCTCGCCCGACCGGCAGTTCTATGCCGGAAGTGGCGAGCTCATGGCCCGATATGCCATCCGCCCCTCCAACCACCCCATCCCCGAAAGTCTGCAAAAGTGCATCAAGGGGCAACGGCTCGTGCTCATCGTCAACCTTGGCAATGGCTCCGGACAACCCACGGCGCTCTCGGCGGTGTCGGGACTGCTCCGTCCCCTCTTCGGGCAACTCAACGCTATTGTTTACACATTAAAGTAAATGGACACCATTTCTTTTCATTCGGTTGTGCCACAGGTCTTTTCCTCTCGTGTCGAAGAGCTCGGTTCCGAGATATGGAACACCGATGCCGCATTCCATAAAGGCCAGCTCTATCTCGTTGAAGCCGACAGCGGCCGGGGCAAGAGCACGTTTTGCAGCTATGTCATCGGCTTTCGGCATGACTACGCCGGCAAGGTGTGCTTCGACGGCAACGACACCCGGAAGCTCGGCGTGGCCCAGTGGTCGGCCGTCAGGCGCACGCACGTGAGCCATCTCTTCCAGGAACTCCGGCTCTTTCCCGAGCTCACGGCCATGGAGAATGTGGAAATCAAAAACCAGCTCACGGGGTTCAAGACGCGTGACGAAATCCTCGCCTGGTTCGAGCGTCTGGGCATTGCCGACAAGGTGGACGCCAAGGTGGGGCGCATGTCGTTCGGGCAACAGCAGCGCGTGGCCATGATTCGCGCCCTTGTGCAGCCTTTCGACTTCCTGCTGGCCGACGAGCCCATCTCCCATCTCGACGACAACAACAGCGCCGTCATGGCTTCCATCATGATGGAGGAGGCCCGGCGGCAGGGGGCGGGCGTCATCGTCACCAGCATCGGCAAGCACATGGACTTGCCCTATGTGAAAACCTTTAAACTCTGAAAGATGAACCTGGTTTGGAAGTTGCTGAGGCAGCACATCAGCGTCGGGCAATTCGTTGGATTCTTCTTTGCCAACCTCTTCGGCATGTTCATTGTCCTGCTCGGCATACAGTTCTATTGCGATGTCGTGCCCGTGTTCACGGCGGATGACAGCTTCATGAAGGCCGACTACCTCATCGTGAACAAGAAGATAGGCACGGCGGGCTCGCTCTCGGGCGAGACCAACACCTTCACCGGCGCCGAGATGGACGACCTCGCCGCCCAGAACTTTGCCAAGCGGGTGGGCAAGTTCACCTCCACCGAGTACAAGGTGAACGCCTCGATGGGCGTCAACGGCGTGAACGTGCTCAACTCGGAGATACCCATCGAGGCCGTCCCCGACGGGTTTGTCGACGCGCCTTCGGGCACTTGGCATTGGACCGAGGGCGCCAAGGTGGTGCCCATGATTCTCCCGCGGGCCTACATCACCATGTATAATTTCGGCTTTGCCCAAAGCCACTCGCTGCCCAAGATTTCCGACGGGCTTATGGGTATGATCCATTTCAAGATGTTCATCCACGGCAACGGCCATGCCGACGAGTTCGAGGGCAAGGTCATCGGCTTCTCGTCGAGGCTGAGCGCCATCCTCGTGCCGCAGGCCTTCATGGACTGGAGCAACGAGCGCTACGCCCCGGGAAGCCATGGCGAGCCCACGCGGCTAATCGTGGAAACGGGGAACCCCGCCAACGAGCAGATAGGCGCCTACCTCGACCGCAAGGGCTACGAGGTGGAGGACGACAAGCTGAATGCCGAGAAGACCACCTACTTCCTCCGCATGGTGGTGACGATGGTGATGTCGGTCGGCCTCGTCATCTCCATCCTCAGCTTCTACATCCTCATGCTGAGCATCTACCTGCTTGTGCAGAAGAATTCCGCCAAGCTGCAGAACTTGCTCCTCATCGGCTATACGCCCTCGCGCGTGGCCCGCCCCTACCAGCTGCTCACCATCTCGCTGAATGCCGCCGTGCTCATCATGGCATGGGGGCTGCTCGTGGCCGTGCGCGGCTACTATATGGCCGTGCTCCAGACGCTTTTCCCGCAGATGGACGATGGGGTCCTGGCGCCTGCCGTCGGGGCCGGACTGGGATTGTTTGTCCTGGTGTCGGTGCTCAACATGGCCGCCATACGCCGCAAGGTGACACAAATTTGGGAAAACAAGGAATAGGAGGACGCATGGCCCTGGAGAAAAATGAAGAGGCCATGCTTCTTTTTCTTCTTTTTGTAACATCATTATGGAATTTTTTAATTATATTTGCACCCAAGAAAGACTAACGGGGCGCAAGCTCCATATTTTTAATCATTTTTTACTTCAAGGTATGCAAAAACGATTGCATCTTCTATTGGTCGTGCTGTTATTCTTTGCGTCAACAGTCATGGCACAGGTAACAACCTCAAGCATCAATGGAAAGGTAACGGCCGGCAATGAGGCCGTGATTGGCGCTACAGTCACCGCCATCCACACTCCCTCGGGGACCAAGTACAACGCCGTGACCAATGTCGACGGGCGCTACACCATACAGGGTATGCGTGTCGGCGGCCCCTACACCGTCACCATCGGCTATATCGGCTACAAGGAGGAGCGCCTCTCCAACATCAGCCTCGAGCTGGGCGAGCCGCAGGTCATCAATGTGGAATTGAGCGAGGACGCACGCCAGCTGGGCGAGGTGCTGGTCACCGGGCAGGCCGGGCGTGGCGGCAATGGCGCCGCGTCCAACTTCACCAGGCAGATGATTGAGAACACGCCCACCGTGGACCGCAACATCTACGATGTGGCCAAGCTCTCGCCGCTGGTGAACAACAACAAGTTTGGCGGCATCTCCATCGCCGGGGCCAACAACCGCTACAACTCTTTCCAGATTGACGGCATGGTGGCCAACGACGTCTTCGGACTCACCTCGTCGGGCACCAACGGCGGCCAGACCAACGCCAACCCCATCTCCATGGACGCCATCGAGCAGGTGCAGGTGGCCGTGTCGCCCTTCGACGTGCGCCAAAGCGGCTTCACCGGTGGCGCCATCAACGTCATCACCAAGTCGGGCACCAACACCTTCCAGGGGTCGGCCTTCGGCTATTACACCGACGAGAACCTCTACGGGCGGTGGAACGCCAATGCCGGGAAGCGCGAGAAGCTGACCGAGGAGACCACGCAAACCTATGGATTCACCTTCGGCGGCCCCATCATCAAGGACAAGCTCTTCTTCTTCACGTCGCTCGAATACCGCAAGAACTCCTATCCCGCCACCTGGTATGCCGGCCGCGACAATTACTACATGACCACCGACCTGGCCAAGCAGATTGCCGACCACTACCTCGACGTGACCGGAATCCGCGAGGGATACGGCCAGCGCAACGTGGCCCAGGAGGCCACCTCGCTCCTCGCCCGCCTCGACTGGAACATCAATGCCAAAAACCACTTCTCGTTGCGCTACCAGGGCAACTTCTCCTATCGTGACAGCTACAGCCCCGGACGCTATACCTACTACTTCAACAACTCGTCCTACCGCATCAAGGACCGCACCAGCTCGTTCGTGGCCGAGCTCACGTCGCACATCAACGACAAGCTCTACAATGAGTTGCGCGCCGGCGCCACTTTCGTGCGCGACCACCGCAACACGCCTTACTCGGCGCCGAACATCTACATCAGCGGGCAGTACACCACCAATATCGGCACGGAATACTCCTCGGGCGTGAACTCGCTCGACCAGGACATCTGGACGCTGGAGGACAACCTCTCCATCTACGCGGGCAACCACAACGTCACCCTGGGCACCCACAACGAGTTCTACAACATGCACAACGCCTTCTACCAGTCGGCCTTCGGAGAATTCGTCTACAATTCCATCGACGACTTCCTCAACGACGTGGAGCCCTCGTCCTACCAGATGAAGTATTCCGACCCCGAGCTCACCGGCACCACGCGGTGGAACACGCCCTTCAGGGCAGGCATCTTCGGAGTCTACGCGCAGGACAAGTGGGACCTCTCCACCGACTTCAGCCTCACCTACGGGCTTCGCCTCGACGCGCCGTTCTACTTCAACAAGCCCACCACCAACGACAACTTCAACAACACCGAGAACTGGGCCCTGGCCACCGGCGCACGGGTCGGACGGCGCCCGGCCACCATGGTCATGGCCTCGCCGCGTGTAGGCTTCCGCTGGAACCTCAACCCGCAGCACACCTCGTTGCTCCGCGGCGGCGTGGGCATCTTCAACGGACGGGCCCCCTTCGTCTGGATTGAGAATGCATGGGCCAATACGGGCATGGAGATGAAGGGCATCCACATGCGCCCCAGCAATGCCGACGTGCCCAAGTTCGGGGAGTATGGAGGAAAGACGGCCGACGAGATGCGCGAGATGCTTTCGGCCAACGCCACCGTCAACCCCGACATCGTCACCGTCGACCATAAGTTCCGCTTCCCGCAGGCGTTCCGCGCCAACCTGGCCCTGGAGCAGCAATTGCCCCTGGGCATCAACATGACGCTCGAGGCCCTGTATTCGCGCAGCCTCTATGCCGTAT
>CAZVWX010000085.1:0-6557 GCA_964631105.1 uncultured Prevotella sp.
GTATAGCCCTCCTCGCCATAGGGGCTGGTGTACTTCATCACCACGCCGTTGGGGCTCATCTGTGTGGCGTCCCACACCTTCACGTTGAACCCCACCTTGCCGCCGTGCAGGTGGTTGGGCCCGTCGTTGGTGGCCAGCTGGTACGCCTTGCCGTTGAGCTGGAACCGGCCTTTGGCAATGCGGTTGCCATACCGGCCGATGATGCGGCTCAGATAGGGTTCGGGCGAGTTGATGACATCCTGGATGTTGTCATGCCCCATAATCACGTTGCCCATCTTCCCGTTCTTGTCGGGCACCATGATGGCCACGATGGCACCTCCGTAGTTGGTGACGGCCACCTCGTTTCCGGCAGCATTCCTGAGAATGTAGAGGTCGGTTTTCTTCCCTTGGACGGTGGTCTGGAAGTTCTCTTTCTTCAGACCACTCACGCTTTGCGTTTCAGATATGCTCATCAGTATTCAGGTTTTAAGTTTTCAGTTACTATCTGCAAAGTAAACGAAAAAAAACGGATTTCACAAACGATGAGCGATAAATTTCAATTGTGTTAACGTTAAAAGACTTTAATTCCCCCCGTGTTGCAGGAAAGTCAGGAGGTCGGCCACCACATAGCTGCTGCCTCCCACGAAGACGAAGTCGTCGGGCGCAGCCTCGCCGAGCGCGGCGCGGTAGGCCTCGGCCACGGTGGCGAAGCTTCGCCCCTGCAGTCCGTGCCGGGCGCCCTCTCCGGCCACGCGCTCCACGGGGAAAGCCCGCTTGCAGTCGGGCTGCGTCCAATAGAAAGCAGCCTCCTTGGGCAGGAGGGACATCACGGTGTCCAGGTCTTTGTCGTCCACCATGCCGAACACCACGTGCCGCCGCCGGCAGGGCTGCATGGCGATTTGCCGGCCCAGATACTGCCAGCCCCCCACGTTGTGCCCCGTGTCGCAAACCACGAGGGGGTGCTCGCCCAGCCGCTGCCACCGCCCCATGAGCCCCGTCGAAGCGCACACGTTGGCAAAGCCCCTGGCCACGCTCTCCGCATCGCGGATGACGCCCCGGTTGAGCAGCCGCATGCAGGCCGTGAGCACCGTGTTGGCGTTCTTCTCCTGGTAGATGCCGCCGAGCTCGCCGCGCACCTCGCCGAAGTACTTGGTCTGGTAGAGCCGCCCGCCATCGGCCAGGGCCGCCGACGAGAGCACCACGGGGATGTCCTGCGCGAAGATGATGGTGGCCTCCATGCGCTGCGCCGCGGCGGCAAAGACCACCCGCGTCTCGGGCACGTCCTCGCCCACGATGCACGTCACACCTCTTTTAATAATGCCGGCCTTCTCGGCGGCAATCTGCTGCAGCGTGTTTCCCAGAAACTGGGTGTGGTCGAGGCTGATGTTGGTGATGATGCTCAGCATGGGCGTGATGATGTTGGTGCAGTCGAGCCGGCCGCCCAGCCCCACCTCGACGACGGCGACGTCCACCTTCTCGTCCTCAAAATACTTGAAGGCCATGGCCGTGGTGAGTTCGAAGAACGACGGATGGAGGGGTTCGAAGAACGCGCGGTTCTCGCGCACGAAGTCCACCACATACTGCTCGCCCACGGGCTTGCCGTTCACCCGTATGCGCTCGCGGAAGTCCACCAGGTGGGGCGACGTGTAGAGCCCCACGCGGTAGCCGTCGGCCTGGAGGATGGCGGCCAGCGTGTGCGAGCAAGAGCCCTTGCCGTTGGTGCCAGCCACATGGATGGTGAGGAAGTGCGTGTGGGGATGGCCGAAGTGCGCGTCGAGGGCGAGCGTGTTGTCGAGCCCGGCCTTGTAGGCCGAAGCCCCCACATGCTCGAACACCGGCGTGCTGTTGTAAAGATACTGAACGGTTTGCTGATAGTCCATAGCGATATTTTTAAAACATGGCAGGCCCCACACCGCAGCCTCGCGGCCAGCGTGGTGTGGGGCCCGTCACGGGGTCTCGGGCGAGGTTCCGGGAGAATGCTAGCTGAACAGGCTTCTGAAGTGGTCGAAGATGCTTTTCTTCGTCGAGCTGTCGCCCTTGAAGTTGTCGCTGTCGCGGAATTTCTCCACGGCCTTCTTCTCCTCGTGCGACAGTGTCTTGGGCATGTACACGCTCATGTGCACCACGATGTCGCCGGTGCCGCTGCCATAACCCTTCACGGCGGGCAGCCCCTTGCCCCTGAGGCGCACGGTCTTGCCCGGCTGGGTGCCCGGCTCAATCTTGATGGACACCTTCTTGCCGTCCACGGTGGGAATCTCGGCATTGCCGCCCAGCACCGCCGTGGGAATGTCGAGCAGCAGATTGTAGATCAAGTCGTTGCCGTCGCGCACGAACACGTCGCTCTTCTCCTCCTTGATGACCACCTGGATGTTGCCGCTGATGCCGTTGTGCGGACCGGCGTTGCCCTTGTTGGGCACGTTCACCACCATGCCCTCGGCCACGCCGGCGGGGATGTTGATTTCCACCACGTCCTCGCCCTTCACCACGCCCGAGCCGCCGCAATGGCTGCACTTCTGCTTCACCACCGTGCCCTCGCCGTTGCAGGTGGGGCACGTGGTCTGGGTCTGCATCATGCCGAGCATGGTGCGCACGGTCTTCACCGTCACGCCGGAGCCGTGGCAGGTGGGGCACACCTCGGGGCGGGCGCCCCCCTCGGCTCCCGTGCCGTGGCAGTACGGACAGGTGATGTCCTTCTTCACTTTGAAGCGTTTGGTCACGCCCGTGGCGATTTCCTGGAGCGAGAGGTGCACCACCAGCCGCAGGTCGCTGCCCCGGTAGACGGGCCGTTGCGCTCCCTGTCGGCCGCCGCCGAAGCCGCCGAAGCCGCCGAAGCCGGCGTGTCCGCCGAAGATGTCGCCGAACATGGAGAAGATGTCGTCCATGTCCATGCCTCCCCCGCCGAAGCCGCCGAAGCCCCCGCCCGGTGCGTCGAAGCCGAACTGGTCGTACTGCTGCCGCTTCTGCGGGTCGTGGAGCACCTCATAGGCCTCGGCGGCCTCCTTGAACTTCTCCTCAGCCTCCTTGCTTCCGGGGTTGCGGTCGGGGTGATACTTGATGGCCAGCTTGCGGTAAGCCGCCTTGATTTCGTCCTCCGTGGCGCTCTTCTCCACGCCGAGCACCTCGTAGTAGTCTCTTTTCTCTGCCATGGCTGTTCTGATTGCGGGGCCCGTGTTATTGTCCCACGGCCACCTTGGCGTGGCGAATCACCTTGTCGTTGAGCTTGTAGCCGGCCTGCACGCAGTCGATCACCTTGCCCTTCTTGTCGTCGCCCATGCCGGGCACCATGGCCACGGCCTCCATCACGTCGGTGTCGAAGTCCTTGTCCTGCGTGTCTATCTTCTTCACGCCAAGTCCTTCGAGCGTCTTGGTGAACTTCTTGAAAATCAGCTCCATGCCCTGCCTGATGGCCTCGGCGTCCTCGTTCTTGTCGGCCAGGGCGCGCTCAAAGTCGTCGAGCACCGGCAGCACGGCCGTGATGGCGCGCTCGCCGCCGTTCAAGATGAGGTCGGCCTTCTCCTGCTTGGTGCGCCGGCGGTAGTTGTCAAACTCGGCCACGGCCCTGAGATACTTGTCCTTGAGCTCGGCCACCTGTTCCTGGGCCTCCTTCAGGGGGTCTTTCTCGGGTTTCGGCTGGCCGTCGGCGGCCTCGTCGGCAGGCTTGTCACCCTCCGTATCTGCCTTTTTGTCAGTCTCGGGAGCCGTGTCCTGGCCCTTGCCGTCGTTGCGGGCCACGTCCTTCTCCTCGGCGTCGCCGTTCTCAATATTGATTTCCTTTTCCTTGCTCATAGTCGTTTTCATGCTTTTACGATGCCCTTGCAAAAAATGTGCCATGCGCCGCCGGGGTCAGCGGGCCGTCCCGGCATACATCTTCTCCTTCAGGGCCTTGATGTCGTCGTTGTAGATATAGTCGTCGTAGGTCGTCAGCTTGTCGATGGTGCCGTTGGGCGTGAGCTCGATGACACGGTTGGCCACGGTCTGGATGAACTCGTGGTCGTGCGAGCTGAAGAGCACGATGCCCTTGAAGGTGACCAGATTGTTGTTGAAAGCCTGTATGCTCTCCAGGTCGAGGTGGTTGGTGGGGGTGTCGAGGATGAGGCAGTTGGCGTTCTGCAGCTGCATGCGTGCAATCATGCAGCGCATGCGCTCGCCGCCCGAGAGCACGCTCACCTTCTTCTCCACCTCCTCCTGGCGGAAGAGCATGCGCCCGAGGTAGGCCTTCATCTGCACCTCGTTGCCGGGTCCGTACTGCGAGAGCCAGTCCACGAGGTTCAGGTTGCTGTTGAAGAACTCCGTGTTGTCCAGCGGCAGATAGGCCGTGGTGATGGTCACGCCCCACTTGTATTCGCCCGCGTCGGCCTTCCGGTTGCCGTTGATGATTTCGAAGAGGGCGGTCATGGCCTTGGGGTTGTGGCTCAGGAAGACCACCTTCTGCCCCTTCTCCACATTGAAGCTGACATGGTCGAAGAGCACCGTTCCGTCGTCGTCGACGGCCTTGAGGTCGTCCACCTGCAGGATTTGGTTGCCGGGCTCGCGCTCCATCTGGAAGATGATGCCAGGATACTTGCGGCTCGACGGTCTGATTTCCTCGATGTTCAGCTTGGCCAGCATCTTCTTGCGGCTGGTGGTCTGGCGGCTCTTGGCCACATTGGCCGAGAAGCGGCGGATGAACTCCTCGAGCTGCTTCTTCTTCTCCTCGGCCTTGATGCGCTGGTTCTGTGCCTGCCGCAAGGCGAGCTGCGAGCTCTCGTACCAGAAGGAGTAGTTGCCGGCGAAGAGCGTCACCTTGCCGAAGTCGATGTCGACGGTCATGGTGCTCACCGCGTCGAGGAAGTGCCGGTCGTGGCTCACCACGAGCACGGTCTGCTCCACCTCGCCGAGATACTCCTCGAGCCACTCCACGGTGTCGAGGTCGAGGTCGTTGGTGGGCTCGTCGAGGAGCAGGTTGTCGGGATTGCCGAAGAGGGCCTTGGCCAGCATCACGCGCACCTTCTCGTTGTTCGACAGGTCGCTCATCAGCTTCTCGTGCCGGTCTTCCCGCACGCCGAGGTTCTGCAGCAGCTGCGCGGCCTCCGACTCGGCCTCCCAGCCGTTCATCTCGGCGAACTTCTCCTCCAGCTCGGCGGCGCGGTTGCCGTCCTCCTCGGTCATCTCGGGCTTGCTGTAGAGGGCCTCGCGCTCCTTCATGTTCTGCCACAGGGCGTTGTGGCCCATGAGCACCGTGTCGAGCACGCGGAACCCGTCGTATTTGAAGTGGTCCTGCTCCAGCACCGAGAGGCGCTCGCCGGGGCCGAGCTCCACCGTGCCCTTGTTGGGCTCCAGCTCGCCCGATATGGCGCGCAGCAGGGTCGACTTGCCGGCGCCGTTGGCTCCTATCACGCCATAGATGTTGCCATGGGTGAACTTGAGGTTGACGTCCTTGTAGAGCACTCTCTTTCCAAACTGGATAGCAAGATTGGCGATTGTAATCATTTTCTTTCTAATACCTTATTATCTAACAAATGGTTTGCAAAGTTACGCTTTTTTTTCGATATATCCTAATTCTTTCGTACATTTGCAAGAAAATCGGAGGATGCGGCCATGCCGCCACCGCCCTGGGGGCTCGCCGCCCAGCCGCCGGGCCGGGGCTCCTGGCGCGTCCTCCCACAAAGCAAAGACAAGCCATGATTAGCAAAGACAGCATCGAGTCGGCCTACAGCTTCTTCCACCAGAAGCTCCGCGTCTACCAGCACTCCACCCTGCCCTGGCAGCGCGACGACATAGAATACGCCATCGCGCAATACGTCGAGGGCATGAGCCCCGACCTCTACCGCGCCCTGGCGCAGGGACGCGACGGCTACCTGTGCGGCCACGGGCGGTTCGCCGCCGACCTGGCCGACGCCGTGGAACGACTGGAGGCCATGGGGGCCTGAGGGATTCACAAGAAGAAACAAGAACGAAGAAAGGACAACGGCTGGCGCTAGCGCCGAGCCCTTGTCCTTTCTTCATGATGCAATGTTGTTCTTACAATTCAGCCGTCAGTCCCACACCGAGTGGCTGCCGTGGTTCTTCTTCGCGCCACCCTCGTCGCCGGTGGGATCGTTGTCGACATCGACGGGGTTGGAGCCGCCTCCGGTGACATCGGCGGCGCTCAGGTCCAGCAGCGGCTCGCTCTCAGCCTCGATGGCTCTCGCGACCGGAGCCTTGTAGAGTTTCTTCACTTTCATATCTTTTCTTTTTTTCATGATTGCAAATCCTTACTTCACCAGCACCTTCTTGCCGTTGCTGATGACGATGCCCTTGTATTCCTTGCCCACACGCTGTCCGGCGGTGTTGTAGAGGGCTCCCTCGCCGAGGGCCTTGCGCAGCTCGGCGGCGCGGATGCCCGTCACCACCTGCCCGTCGACGGTGAAAATCAAGTCCTTGGCCGTTGCGGTCTGGGCGGCGAAGTAGGCGCGGAAGGCCTTCAGCGCGTTGCCGCCGCTGGCCTTCTTGATGCCTCCGGCGTTGACGATGTAGTCGCCTTCCTTGATGGTGCTCGTGCTGGCGTCGAGGGCGACATAGGTGCCCACGAAGTTGTACTGCCCGGAGCCGTCGGTGAC
>CAZVWX010000086.1:0-6524 GCA_964631105.1 uncultured Prevotella sp.
CGGCCACGCCCTCCGAGGTCTGCACCGTGGCGATGTTGGGATTGATGAGCACGGTGGCCACGCCCTCCTCGCGCATGGCCTTCAGCGCCTGCGAGCCGGAATAGTCGAACTCGCCGGCCTCGCCAATCTTGAGCGCCCCCGAGCCCAGGAGCAGGACTTTCTTTATATTCTCGTCTTTCATCTGGCTAGCTTATTTCAAGGTTTCTACAAATTTGTCAAACATAAACTCGGTGTCCACGGGCCCCGAGCACGCCTCGGGGTGGAACTGCGACGAGAACCACGGGTTCTCCTTGTGGCGTATGCCCTCGTTGGAGCCGTCGTTCATGTTCACGAAGAGCGGCTCCCAGCCGTCGCCGAGCGTCCGGCTGTCGACGGCGTAGCCGTGGTTCTGGCTGGTGACGAAGCACCGGTCGGTGCCCACGAGCCTGACGGGCTGGTTGTGGCCACGGTGCCCGTACTTCAGCTTGTAGATGGTGGCTCCGGCGGCCTTGCCGAGCAGCTGGTTACCCATGCAGATGCCGCAGATGGGCTTGCGGCTGCGGCTCATCTGGCGGCGGATGATGTCGACGGCCTCGCCGCACATGTCGGGGTCGCCGGGGCCGTTGGCCAGGAAGAGCCCGTCGAAGTCCATGTCGGTGTAGTCGTAGTTCCAGGGCACGCGAATCACCTCAACGCCGCGTGCCACGAGGCAGCGGATGATGTTGGCCTTCACGCCGCAGTCCACGAGCACCACCTTCTTGCCGGCGCCCTCGTTGTAGCGCCTCACCTCCTTGCAGCTCACCTTGTCGACGAAGTTGACGCCCTCGTAGTCGGCCTGCGGCACGTTGCCGGGCTCGTCGTCGAACAGAATCTTGCCCATCATCACCCCGTGCTCGCGCAGCACCTTGGTGAGCTGGCGCGTGTCGATGCCCGTCACCCCCGGCACGTGCTCCCGCCGGAGCCAGTCGGCGAGGCTCTCCACGGCGTTCCAGTGGCTGTACTGCCCGCTGTAGTCGCTCACGATGAGTGCCGAGGCGTAGATTTTGTCGCTCTCCATAAAGTCGGGCAGCCCGTCGGCGCCGAGGGTGAACGGCGGCACGCCGTAGTTGCCCACGAGCGGATAGGTCATCACCAGCAGCTGTCCGGCGTAGGACGGGTCGGTGAGGCTCTCGGGGTAACCCATCATCGCCGTGTTGAAGACGACCTCACCGGCCACCGGCGCGTCGTATCCGAAAGACTTTCCATGGAACTGGGTTCCATCTGACAAGACCAATGTGATGTTCTTCATGATTGATGCTAGAATTTCTGTTCGAATTGGTAAACGTTCTCAATATAGTTGACGAAGGCCTGGTTGCACAGCCTCGTTCCTCCCGGCGTGGGGAACTTCCCGGTGAAGTACCAGTCGCCCTTGTGTTCGGGAATGGCTTCGTGCAGGCCGTCGATGCTCTGGTAGACCAGCTCGATGGGCGTGGTCACGCCGTCGGGCCGGAGCATCTCCACAATCTTGCGATTGATTTCCTCGACGGTGAAGGGCTTGTAGACGTCCCTCACGGCGTTGCGCATCTCGCCCTTGGGCTTGCGCAGCTCCTCCTTGCACTCCTTGTAGGTGTTGTCGATGACGTCGTACATCTGGTGCTGCTTCAGCAGTTCCATCGTGGCGCGGAAGACGCAGAACTCCTCCAGGCTCGGCATGTCGATGCCGTAATAGTCGGGATAGCGTATCTGCGGCGCACTCGACACGATGATGATTTTCTTGGGGTGCAGCCTGTCGAGGATGCGCAGGATGCTCTCCTTGAGCGTGGTGCCGCGCACGATGCTGTCGTCGATGACCACCAGGTTGTCCACACCGGGCTCGATGCTGCCGTAGGTGATGTCGTAGACGTGGGAGGCGAGGTCGTTGCGCGAGCTGCCCTCCGAGATGAACGTGCGCAGCTTGATGTCCTTCCACGCCACCTTCTCCGAGCGCACGTAGGCGTGCATGATGCTCTCCAGCTCGTCGTGTGTGGGCACGTGGCCGAGACTTTCTATCCGCTTGATTTTCTGCTCGTTGATATAGCGTTTGAATCCGGCCAGCATGCCGTAGTAGGCCACCTCGGCCGTGTTGGGGATGTAGCTGAAGACGGTGTGGGCCGTGTCGTAGTCGACGGCCTTGAGGATGGCGGGCGTGAGCTGCTCGCCCAGCTTCTTGCGCTCGCGGTAGATGTCCTGGTCGGACCCGCGGCTGAAGTATATCCGCTCGAAGGAGCAGGCCGCGTCGCCCTTCTGCGGGATGATTTGCTCGACCGATGGCGTGCCGTCCTTCCTCACGATGAGGGCCCGCCCCGGCGGCAGCTCCTCGATGTCGTCGTGCTCCAGGTCGAAGGTGGTCTGCAGCACGGGGCGCTCCGAGGCCATCACCACCATCTCGTCGTTCATATAGTAGAAGGCGGGGCGGATGCCCCACGGGTCGCGCATGGCGAACATCTCGCCCGACCCCGTGACCCCGCAGACCACGTAGCCCCCGTCGAAGCCGGCCATGCTCGTCTTGAGCACATTGCTCACCTTCACGTGGTCCTCGATGTATCGGGTGATGTCCATCCCCGTGAGCTCCAGTGCCTTGGCGGCCACGAAGTTGCGCTCCACCTCGCGGTCGAGGCGGTGCCCCATGAGCTCCAGGAGGATGTAGGTGTCGCTGTAGATGCGCGGGTGCTGCCCCTGGGCGGTGAGCCTGCTGAACACCTCGCCGACGTTGGTCATGTTGAAGTTTCCGCACAGGCAGAGGTTCTTCGCCTTCCAGTTGTTGCGCCTGAGGAACGGGTGCACGTAGGTCAGTCCGCGCTTGCCCGTCGTGGAGTAGCGCAGGTGGCCCATATAGAGCTCGCCGGCGAAGGGCAGTTCCTGTTTGGCATAGCGGGCGTCGTTGATTCGCTCGGGCGGAGCCTCCTTGAAGCTGGCGCTGGCGCGTCCGAAGATTTCGGTGATGGCGTTGCTGCCTTCGGCTCGCTCGCGGAACATGTACTCGTGTCCGGGCTCCGTGCCCAGCTTCACGCAGGCCATGCCGGCCCCCTCCTGCCCCCGGTTGTGCTGTTTCTCCATCATCAGATAGAGCTTGCCCAGGCCGTATGACCACGAACCGTACTTGCGTTGATAATACTCCAGCGGCTTCAGCAGGCGGATGAGCGCCACGCCACAATCCTCATGTATTGGTTCCATCCAATCTCCCTTAGGTTGTTCTTGTTCTTTGTTCTTCTTTCTTGATTCTTATCCTGACAAAAGGAAGGGATGTCGCAAGCCTGCGCCATCCCTTTGTTTCAAAGCTTATTCCACCGTGACCGACTTGGCGAGATTGCGTGGCTGGTCAACATTCTTCCCCTTGCACACGGCGACGTGGTAGGCCAGCAGCTGTAGCGGGATGGTGGCCAGCAGGGGTTCGAGGCACTCCAGGGTCTGGGGCAGCTCTATCACCTCGTCGGCAATTTTCGCAATGGTCTCGTCGCCCTTGGAAACGATGGCGATGACGCGCCCGTGCCTGGCCTTGATTTCCTGGATGTTGTTGAGAATCTTCTCGTACATCTCGTTGTGCGTGGCGATGACGACGCAGGGCATGTCGGAGTCGATGAGGGCGATGGGGCCATGCTTCATCTCGGCGGCGGGATAGCCCTCGGCGTGGATGTAGCTGATTTCCTTGAGCTTCAGCGCACCCTCCAGGGCCACGGGGTAGCTGTAGCCGCGCCCCAGGTAGAGGAAGTTGCGTGCGTAGGTGAAGGTGCGGCTCAGGTCGGCCACCATGTTGTTCAGCTTCAGCACCTCCTTCATCTTCTGCGGGATGTCCCAGAGCTGTCGTGTCACCTCCTGGTATTCGCCGTCGTCCACCATGCCCTTCTCCTTGCCCAGGGCCAGGGCCAGCAGTGTGAGCACCGTCACCTGTCCGGTGAAGGCCTTCGTCGAGGCCACGCCGATTTCGGGTCCCACGTGGATATAGGTGCCCGTGTCGGTGGCACGTGCGATGCTCGATCCGATGGCGTTGCACACGCCGAAGATGAAGGCCCCCTTCTCCTTGGCCAGCTTCACGGCGGCCAGCGTGTCGGCGGTCTCGCCGCTCTGCGAGATGGCAATCACCACGTCGTCCTTGGTCACCACGGGGTTGCGGTAGCGGAACTCGCTGGCATACTCCACGTCGACGGGCACGCGGCAATAGCTCTCCAGGAGCTGCTTGCCAATGAGGCCGGCGTGCCACGACGTGCCGCAGGCCACGATGATGAAGCGCTTGGCGTTCACCAGCTGCTGCTTGTGGTCGGTGATGGCGCTCAGCACCACGCCCATCTCGGTCTTCTTCTGCACGGCAGCCTTCTTGTCGTCGCTCAGTGCCTTGGTCTCCACGGTGCGGCTCACCACGCGTCCCCGCATGCAGTTGCGCAGGCTCTCGGGCTGCTCGAAGATTTCCTTGAGCATGAAGTGCGGGAATCCGCCCTTCTCTATCTGCCCCAGGTCCAGGTCGACGGTCTGCACCTCGGGGTTGAGGCGGACGTTCTGCGTGTCCACCACCTTCAGGCTCTCGCCCAGGCGCAGCACGGCGATGTTGTTGTCGTCGAGGTAGACCATCTGGTCGGTGTACTCGATGATGGGGCTGGCGTCCGAGCCGACGAAGAACTCGTCCTTGCCGATGCCCACCACCAGAGGACTGGCCTTTCGGGCGGCGATGATTTGCGTGGGGTCGTTCTTGTCGAGCAGGGCGATGGCATAGGCCCCGATGACCTGTCGCAAGGCCACCTGCACGCTGGTGAGCAGGTCGAGGTGGCGCGAGTTGCGGATGTACTCGATGAGCTGCACGAGCACCTCGGTGTCGGTCTCGCTCTGGAACACCACGCCCTTGGCAATGAGGTTCTGCTTGATTTCGGTATAGTTCTCGATGATGCCGTTGTGGATGATGGCCAGCGTCTTCGACTGCGACAGGTGTGGGTGGGCGTTCACCGTCGACGGTTCGCCATGTGTGGCCCATCGCGTGTGGGCGATGCCGATGGTTCCTGCCACGTCCTTGTCGGCGCAGAAGGCCTCCAGGTCGCTCACCTTCCCGCGTGTCTTATAGACGTTCAGGCTGCCGTCGGGCGAAATCAGGGCCACGCCGGCCGAGTCGTAGCCCCGGTATTCCAGGCGTTTGAGTCCTTTGATGAGAATGGGATAAGCGTCACGCTTTCCTACATATCCTACAATTCCGCACATAGTTCGCTTGTTGTTTCTTTGTTTTCGATTAGTTTCTGAGGATGTTCACGAGGAGCGAGGTCAGCGACGTGGCGATGCTGATGAACGAGAACCAGATGGTGGTCGACGAGCCGATGCCCGAGTTCTTGGCCTTCACGCTGTTGGGCTGCACATAGATGACGTCGTTCTGCTGCACATAATAATAAGGTGAGTTGAGCAGGTTGGCGTCGTTGAGGTTGAGGCGGTGTATCTGCTTCTGCCCGCTGGCGTCCTCGCGTATGAGCATCACATTGTCGCGGCGTCCGTAGATGGTGAGGTCGCCGCTCTGGGCCAGGGCCTCCACCACGCTCATCTTCTCGGTGGGCACCTGCACCACGCCCGGGCTGCTCACCTCGCCGATGACGGTGACGCGGTAGCTGGCCATGCGCACGGTGACGATGGGGTTCTCGGTGGCCGAGAGGTAGGGCGAGATTTTCTCTCTGATGAGGTCCTCGCACTGTCCCTTGGTGAGGCCGGCCACATGCAGCTTGCCCACGACGGGGACGTTGATGTTCCCGCTGTTGTCGACCAGATAGCCCTGCAGCGAGCCCGCACCGCCGCCGAGCTGTACCGGGAGGGAACGCTGAGCCGGGAGGAGGCAGAGCGACTGCTGGGCTTCTGCAACTGCTGCGGGCCGTCCTTCCTGCTGGGCTATGTGGGGGCCGGTCTGCTGGGGAGCCCCGCTCTGGGCGGTCGGCTGCTGCTGATCCATGTGGCCTCCGCGTTGCTGACGGGGATGGTGCTGTGCCGGGTCCGGCCCATTCGGGTGACGGCGGCGCTGCCTTGCCGCCTGCCGACGGTCCCGCGACCTGTGGGGCAGGTGGTCACCGGCGCGGTGTCCGGGGCCCTCTCTGCCATGCTGAACATCTGCGCCTATGTGGTGACCTTCCGCACGGCGGCGGCCCTGTTGCCCCTGCCGCCGCTGTGGTTGGGCGCGGTGGAGCTGATCGGTGGTCTGGCGGCCCTCCCCGGTGGGCGGACGGGCTTTATCCTGGCGGCGGCCATCACCGCCTGGGGCGGACTCAGTGTCCACTGCCAGACAGCGGCAGTGGCGGAGGGACTGTCCATGCGGTGGCACTGGCGGGGCAAGCTGATCCAGACCGCCATTGCTGCGGTGCTGGCGCTGCTGGTATATCCGGCGTAGAGCGGCATAGGTGTTTTTGCGGGGCTTTTTGTTTGCCCGCGGGACAAAAAAGGGGCGGCGCCGTATGAAATGCCGTCTTCCGGCCATACTGAGGGGGAAAAGGAGTGATGCACCATGGCAAGCGATACCATGTGGAAGACCGGCATCCACAATACCTCGGAGATCGGGCGGCTGCGGACAGTGC
>CAZVWX010000087.1:0-3140 GCA_964631105.1 uncultured Prevotella sp.
GTCGAACGCGTGTCCGTTTCCTCACTTTTTTATCCTAAGAATGGGTGGACAGGGCGTGGTGTCCTGTTTGACGAAATGGGCGGACAGGTTATGCCGGGTGCCGTGCCGCCGTAATGTAAATGTGTGTTAAATATAAGAATTCTCCGGAAGAATATTTGCCAGTTTGCAAAAAAAGCAGTAACTTTGCACTCGCTAACAAAAAGAGACGTGAATATCGCGGAGTGGAGCAGTTGGTAGCTCGCCAGGCTCATAACCTGGAGGTCGCACGTTCGAGTCCTGCCTCCGCAACAAAGCACAGAGAAGCCCGGTCTGAACCGGGCTTCTCGCGTTTGTGGATGTTTGCGGATGCGGCAAAAGCCGCCTCTTCCTTCCTGTTGTCATCCTCCTTCTTTCATCCCGGCAAGGGTTCCCTCCCATCCCGGCAAGGGTTCCCTCCCATCCCGGCAAGGGTTCCCTCCCATCCCGGCAAGGGTTCCCTCCATTCCGGCAAGGGTTCCCTCCCATCCCGGCAAGGGTTTCCTCCATTCCGGCATGGGTTCCCTCCCATCCCGGCAAGGGTTCCCTCCCATCCCGGCAAGGGTTTCCTCCATTCCGGCAAGGGTTTCCTCCATTCCGGCATGGATACAAAAAAAGAGGAAAAGTCCTTGTTGTAAAGACTTTCCCCCTTGGGTTTGAATTCCGGTTGTGGAGCTGGAGGGATTCGAACCCTCGTCCAAACAGGGAAACCATACGCTTTCTACACGTTTATTCCAGACTTCGTTTTCGTGCGCCGGCAAGACCTGGACCACCAACCGCCGCCTTATCCCCTGAAACTTCATCCCGGCATCGGAGCCTGCCAAGACTATTTCCGATTTACCTGCACCGCTTCATCCTCAGATTCGGAACAACATCCTTGGAGCGATGTCTCGTCCCATCGCCTGGCGACGGGATTGAGCCAGTGACCTACTGTACTTCGATCAGGCAGCGAGAGCGTAGTTGTTTTCGCCAATTAATTTTTGATCACTCAGATTAAGGAGCTAGCCATCGAGGCTCCGCGTGCTTACGTACCATTTCATCCCGCTGTCAAATCCAGTCAACCCCGAGATTCATGTCCGTATGGTATGGGTTGCAAAGATACGCATCTTTTTCCGTTCCCGCAAGTTTCTTGCCACTTTTTTTTCACGATGCGTGCCCGGAAAGCCGCTGTTTCCTTTCCCACACAACGACGGCGAGGGTGACCAGCAGGGCCAGCAAGGAGACAATCGCGCCCGTGCGCAGGCCCTCGGGGGTGTACTCGAACCGGATGTCGTGGCTCCCCTTGTCCACGGCGATGGCCGAGAGGCCGAGGTTGGCTTTCAGGATGCGCGTCGGCTTGCCGTCGACGGTGGCCTTGAAGCCCGGGTCGGCGGGCACGGAGAAGAACAGCAGGTTGGCCTTCCTCATGTCCACATGGGCGCTGAAGCCGCGCGTGTCGCCCTCGAAGCGGTCGCACACCTGCCTACGCCGTTCGCGGCAGACGCTGTCGAGGGAGAGCCCCGTGGTCATGGCGCCGCGCCGCATGTACCTGGCGGCCAGGGCCGTGTCGCCGCTTTCCACCCAGAGATGGGCCAGCAGTTGCAGGGGGATGTCCATCCTCACGGCCTTCGCCGTGTCGAACGGCATGATGACGTCCTGGTCCATGTAGCTGTCGTAGGTGAAGCCCATGGGGATGTAGTAGTCGAAGTTGTAGATGGTTTCGTTGTCGGTCTTTTTGGCGAGCCGTTTCCCTTGCACGGGCGCGGGCACGAACTTGTAGCGGCCCAATGAGTCCTTGGCCTTGAACAGCGGGTCTTTGTCATACTCTATTATCTGCTTCACCGACATCAGCGCGTCAAACGACGTGCGGTTGCAAGTGGGATGATATTGCATCCGGACGCTTTGCCTGACCGTGTCGGCAGAGAAGATGAGCGGCGTGACGGCCTTGTTGATGCACGACGACCAGCTGCCGGTGCTGGGGCGGTCGGTCAGCAGGCAAATGTTCCATGTCTTCGAGATGGTGAAATCGGTCCGGTAGACAAAGGGGCGCAAGCCTTCCGGGTGGCTTGTGTCGATGAAGGTCACCTTGTGGCTCTCGTCGATGTTGGCCAGCCATGCGTCATCCTTGCTTCTGGCAATTTCCCTGCTGCCTGTCGAGCCGGCGAATTGCAGGCCGACACAGATTGCGATTCCCCAAAGAAGGACTCCCCTTCTCCGCGTTCTGACAAAGGCGTAAAGGCAGACCAGGCTGAGGGCGAGCAGGAACAGCAGGAACAGGTTTGCGGGCCAGTCTGCTTCATGGAGGAAGTCGCCCAGTGACAAGTGCCGCTTGAGGAACCATACGGAGTTGGCCGCGTAATACAACGCCACCACGCCAATGGCCAGCAGGGCGTACTTCCGGAAATCGGCTTTGCTGAATTCGCCCTGGTCTATCAGGCGCAAGGTGGGAAGGATGAAAAACAGGCAGAGGGCGTAGCCCCATCTCACGTAGGTCTGGCTGGTGAAGAGCGTGAAGGCTCCGTTCAGCGGCGTGAGATAGCAAAGCAGGCCCACGCCCAGGAGCAACGACAGCCAGTCCTTGTGGCGCAAGAGGTAGAGCAGGGCGAAGAAGCACCCCACGACCGGCAGCGCGACGGCCGGCCCGCTCCAGTTGCTGACGACGTGCAGGTAGGGGTTGAGACCCTCCGACAGTTTGGGCATGAACATGTAGATGGCGCGGTAGCCCAAGAGGTAAAGGCTTTCCGACAGCCCGTAAGTTCTGTCCACAGCTTCCCTTGTCCCGCCATTCAGATAGCAGAACACGGGCGCCAGGATAAACGAGGCCATCAGGATGCCCACCATGGCACAGCCCAGGGCCGAGGCTATGGTCCGCCCTTTTCCCGCCACGTTGCCCCGGGCAATCCGGCACAGGCCATAGATGGCGGCGGCGAGGAACGACCCGATGGAGAAATAGAAGTTGATGAATGCCACCAGAAACGAGGCGCCGATGAGGGCCGTACACCTGTACCGGCCACGGGCGAGGAAATGCTCTATGGCCATGAGCAGCAGCGGGAAGCAGATGAGCGGCTCCATGAAGTGGTAATAGAACAGCATGGTGATGGTGTACGACGAGAACGTGTACATCAGTGCGCCCAGGCCCGCTGTCT
>CAZVWX010000087.1:3150-6497 GCA_964631105.1 uncultured Prevotella sp.
CGAACCGCATCTGCCGGAAGTAGGCGTAGCTCACCCATCCGCAGCAGAGGAACTTCAGGAAGAGCGTCAGCTCGATGCCCCAGATGAGGTGGCGGTAGGGGAAGAGACAGTCTATCCAAACAAACGGGCTCGTGAGCGTGTAGAAGGAGTAGGCCGCGATGAAGTTGTCGCCGAAGTAGTGGTTCCAGCTCCAGAACGGCATTCCCGACGACAGCATCCGCTTCGTCTCATAGATGAAGGGAATCTGCTGGTTGAAGTAGTCCGACTCCATCAGGAAGTAGCCGTGATTGCACACCAGCACAGGAAGGATGCCGATGAACACAAGCAGGAGAATCAGCAGGGAGAGTTTCTTGGTCATGGGATGTGATTGGAAGCTTTGTTTCTTGTTCTTTTGAATGTATATACCAGTTGGAGCAGGCAGAAGTTGATGGGCACGGCGACCACCATGACGGCGACGGGTGCAATCCACTGGGTGAGCCCTATCCACAGGAAGAAGTTCAGCAGACCGATTTCAAGCAGGTAATTGATGGCATGCGAGCCTACGAATCCGGTCAGATTGCGCTTGCTGGGCTGTTTCCGGAAGGTGAAGTAGGTGGTGAGGAAGTAGTTCAGCACCAATCCCACAGCGTAGCCCGCCGTGTAGGCAACCGTGGCACGGGCTACCAGCACGACCAGACAGTATACGCCGTAGTGTACGCCCGAGCACACCACGCCCGTGATGCCGAAGCGCAGCACGCGCCCCAGTTCGGTGGCCCATCGCGGATGAGCCCGCAGGAAGGCGGCAATCTGAAAACTCATAGCTCGCCGCGGACTTCTGCAACATGATACAGCGGGCGGTGTTTCACCTCTTCGTAAATCTTTCCGATGTAGATGCCCACAATACCTATGGCGAAAAGGACAAAAGCCCCCACGAGCCATATGCTCAGCATGATGGACGACCAGCCGGCCGCGGCGGTCCCCACGACGAGGGCTCTCAGCACATAGGCGATGATGAGCAGGCTGACCAACAGGAAGACGACACCGGCCCACAGAATCAGATAAATGGGTCTGACGCTGAACGACGTGATGCCGTCGAGGGCCAGGTTGAGCATCTTCCTCAGTGTGTACTTCGACTTTCCGGCCTCTCTTTCCGAAATGGCATCATCCACAGTAGTCCATTTCAGTCCAATCATGGGAATCAGTCCGCGCAGATAGAGGCTTCGCTCATGATATTGCGAGAGCATGCCGAGGGCTCTCCGGCTCATCAGGCGGAAGTCGGCATGATTGAAGATGCTCTTGATGCCCATGTGTTCTTGAAGCTTGTAGAAGGTCTTTGCGCTGACGCGCTTCATCAGCGGGTCGGCCTTGCGCGATGTCTTCACGCCATAGACGATGTCGTTTCCCTGGTGAAAGAGGTCCACCATGCGGGGGATGGTGCTGATGTCGTCTTGCAAGTCGGCGTCCAGGGTGACGACGGCATCGACGTGTTCCCTCACGGTCATCATTCCGGCCATGATGGCGTTCTGGTGCCCCACATTGTGTGCCAAGCTGATTCCTCTGACAAAGGGGTTCTCCTTCTGCAACCGGCAGATTATCTCCCACGTGCGGTCGCGGCTGCCGTCGTCGACAAACACTATCTCGGAGTCGCCCGAAATCCGGCCCTCGGCAATCATTCCGCGGAACAGCTTCGTCAGCTTTGCGGCGCTTGCCTCGAGCACAGCCTCCTCATTATAACAAGGTGATACGGTGGCTAGCTTAGTCATGGCTCTGTTGTCTTTGGATGAATGCGTTGGCAAAATCAGTGAATCTTGTAAACGTGCAGTTCCATGATTTCAGCTTCTTGATGAGGTCGTCGAGCCTTTGGGCCATCTGTCCGCCGCTATGGTTCTTGATGATGAAAGGCATCTTGAATTCCGGATGCTGCTTCAGCTCATAGAATTCCCACGGATGGAAGTAGGTCACAAAGAGTCCGTCGTGTGCCAGCACTTCATGCACCAGCGCAAAATAAAGGCTTTCTGGAAAGTTGTGCAAGGCGAGCCAAAACAGGGGAATGCGGAGAATGGGCGTTACCGATGCGGGAATTTGCAGCACGCCTTGCTTCATGAACGGGGTGCGGGGTGTAAGCAGATGGATGTAGCGTCCGGGGATGCAAGCGGGATTCAGCGATGAGTTGTACTGAAATCCAGCCTTGAAGATGTCTTCCTCTGACACGGGGAACATTCTAGGCTGCCGGTAGCCGTGCACCTGGACTCCCGACACCCGCTCGACGATTTCCTTCGACCGGAACACGTCGTCGGCCTTCGGCCTCCAGTGGTCTACGCCATGGCAGGCCACCTCGTGCCCCTCGTCCTTGATGCGGCGGATGACTTCGGGCGCATTCTCTGCGAAGTTGCCCGTGCAGAAGAATGTGGCATGCACGCCGTTCTCCTTCAGAACGTCCAAGATGCTGTTCGTGCCCGCGACACTTACCCCCATTCCCTCTTCAAGGGAGAAGTCGACACCATGCTCGCGCGGCACGTCGAATTCCTCGGTGTCGAAACTCAGTAATACTTGCTTTTGCTTAGTCATTTGTGGAAGGGACTAATTTTGTTGTTTCTTTGTCGTGTGGGTGGAAAAGGAAAGCGTATCCCCATTCCACAGCTTTCAACCACAGGCCGTCCCTTCCACAGTAAGCCGCATCAAAGAAAGCGTCGGAAAGGGATACGCCTATTGCTAGACGAATCTCTTCCGCTCGGCTTCCTTGATGCTGTTGTCATATTTGGAAGGGACAATTGTGATTGAAGCCTCCAGAACAAGATATCGCTATCTGTCTGCCCACAAAAATTCGGCGATGGACGCAGAGCATCCGAACGCCGGTGCAAAGTTACAAAAATTATCAAACAAGCGCAAATCTTCCGCCGTTTTTTTGCCATTCCTCACCCCGCGCCGAGCGAGCGGGCCAGCAGGCGGGCCAGCTTCACCCACTGCCTGAGCCCCGTGGCCACGATGTCGCGCCCCGTGTCCACCGGCGACGCCGGACCCTGCCGCCGCCACTCGCCCAGCCGGTGGCGCATCTTGTAGAGCTTCCGCCTGACGAGGCCGTCGGGCATCTCCGCGCAGAAGCGTGCCGTGGCCTCTTCGCCGAAGTTGCCATACCACAGCACGGCCTCCAGCAGCCGCCTCCCGGCGTGGCGGAAGCGGCGGCTGTAGAAGGGCATCTTCCCGGCGTCGAGGCCGAGGGTGTCGACGGCCAGGGCCCCGAAGGCACGCCATTCGTGCATCAGCCGCGCCCGTCGGAGCAGAGCCGCCAGCCGCGCCCGGTCGATGCGGCCCGCCGCGTCGTCGAGCAGACAGGCCCAGTCGCAAATCTGGCGCAGCCCCACGCCCCC
>CAZVWX010000088.1:0-6462 GCA_964631105.1 uncultured Prevotella sp.
AAGGCATCGCCATCGCTCTGCTGTCAGGATTCATGAGCGGATGCTTCAACGTCGGACTGGAGTTTGGCAAGGACATCAACTTCGGCGACCTCACGCCCGACATGTTCAAGACGCTGCCCGCCACCTTCCTCGTCACGCTGGGCGGATTCGCCACCAACGCGGTCTACTGCTTCTACCAGAACCAGAAGAACCACACGTGGGGCGACTACGGCAAGGGCGCGGTGTGGGGCAACAACCTCGTGTTCTGCATCCTGGCCGGCGCACTCTGGTACAGCCAGTTCTTCGGCCTCTCGCTGGGCAAGGGCTTCCTCACCACGTCGCCCACGCTCACCACGCTGGCTTTCTGCATCCTCATGGCGCTCAACGTCACGTTCAGCAACGTCTGGGGCATCATTCTGAAGGAGTGGAAGGGCTGCTCGCCCAAGACCATCGGCGTGCTCGTGGTGGGCATTGTGGTGCTCATCGTGTCGTGCTTCCTGCCGCAGCTGCTGTAGGGGAACCGCTCGCGGCCTTGCCTTGCAGGCGGGGCATGGGCATCCTGCGGGTGCCGGACGCGTGAAAATAACAACAGCGACTGTCAATTCCGTTTGGGGGTTGGCAGTCGCTGTTGTCGTTGTGGCTTTCTCAAAAATCCTATTGAGAGGTAAGATAAGAAAAACAAAGATAAACCGGGAAAAGCCGCAGCATGTCTTTTTACAGCTTCGTTACCGTTAAGGTTTATCTTGGTCTTTCTTCTAAAAAGAGAAGCAATTCATCCTAATTCCGCGGTGCCGCGGTCGGCTCAGAGCAGGTGTTGCATGTAGAGGGCTCCGTTCCAGCCCAGCAGCCACAGCGTGAGCACGAGCAGCGTCAGGCGCAGGGGCACGGCCAGCCGCGTGGTGCGCACCCTGAGCACCAGGAAGCCCATGGCCAGCGTGAGGATGAAGAGCCAGTGGGCCGACATGATGTAGGCCTCGTTCAGGCCGAAGCCCAGCACGAAGTGGATGAGCATGTCGAAGGCGAAGAACGACAGGGCGAGCCACAGGAACCGGCTGCGCCGCCCGCACCACACGCCCACGAGGAAGAGCAGGGCTACGAGGGCCTCGACGACGTAATTGACGGCGTAGCGGTAGTTCACGATGACGGGCCGCGAGATGAGCACGTCGCCCAGCAGGTGGTCCTGGTGCAGCTGGATGGGCTCGCCGAAGATGTTCTCCACCATCGAGGGCCAGCGCGGCGTGGAGATGTCGGTCCACGACCCGAACTCGCTCTTGTTGATGGGCGTGCCCTTGTGGGCGTTCCACGCCTTCTTGTGGTCGGCCACATACTTGGCGCGAATCTTCTTGCGCAGCGTGGCCTGGTAGGCCTTCATGATTTCGGCCGAGTCCTTCAGGCTCGTGGTGTCGCGGAAGGCCCGCAGCATGTTGGCCCTGAGGGTGCTGTCCTTGCGGGCCTTGGCCTCCTTGCGGGCCAGGTAGTGGGGCTTTTCCAGCAGAATCCACTCCTGCCGGGCCCCTATCCACATGAGGATGGAGGGCAGGATGACGGCCAGGAGCAGGTTCTTGGGCGTGAAGAAGCGCCGCCCGTTGCAGAAGAGGTTGGCCAGGAACACCTTGATGGCGTTGTTGAGCGAGATGCCGCCCGTGACGAGGAAGAAGACAAAGGTCTGCCAGATGGTGAACGGGTGGTGGGCGGCGAGCTTCTTTCCGGCCACGTAGAGCGTCAGAATGAGCATGAACATGGACAGGCAGAAGTGGTCGGGCACGGAGATGGTCACCGTGACGTAGGCGAAGCTGAACGTGAGTGCGCCGAGCAGCGTGGCGTCGACACGCCCCAGGCCGAGCACCTCGTGGAAGATGCGGAAGAGGAAGAGGAAGCTGTAGAAGGCGCAGAACACGATGATGAGGCCCACGACGAACAGGGCTCCGTTGCGGCCGGTGAGGGCCATGACGGCCTGGTTGACGAGGTAGGGCACGTACATGAAGAAGGCCAGCAGGGGATGGCGGTAGATGTTGTAGCCCGCGCCCCAGCTCGACACGACGATGTAGGACATCGGGTCAAAGCCCGAGATGTGGAACGTGCGGGTGAAGAGCTTCGCGTAGTTGTCGCTCAGGGCGGTGAGCTTGTCGGCGTATTTGGCCACGACGAGCGCGTTCCAAAACAGGATGTAGGCCAGGGCGGCCAAGGCCGGCCACCGTTCGCCGCGCTTCACGCGGAAGATGTAGAACGGGTTCTTGTTCTTGATGTAATCGATGATTCTGCCCATGGATGGATGGTATATTTGCGGCAAAGTTACGACGAATATTTCTATTTCCCGCTCCGGCGGGCGAAAAACGGTGGAAAAAGGCTTGCGCGGCTATCGTTTCAGGAAGAATCGCACCAGCAGGAAGTTGGTGGGAACGCACACCGCGAACATGGGAATGGGCGCCCACTTGGGCGGCACGCCCATCCAGATGAAGAGCGAGAGCAGCAGCGTTTGCAGCGTATAGTTGACGGCGTGGCTCAGGGCGAAGCCGGCTCCGTGGCGCACGTTGGCCTTGACGCGGAAGGTGAAGTGCGTGCTGGCGTAGAAGTTGAACAGGAAGCTCAGCGCATAGGCCACGGTGTTGGCCACGGCGGCCGGCAGCCAGTGGAGCAGCAGCAGATAGATGCCATACTGCAGGGCGGTGGCCGTGCAGCCCACGATGGCGAAGCGCACCACCTCGCCCAGCGTGCGCCGCCGCTTACAGGTGTCGGAAGGGCTTCCAGTGCTTTTCATCGGCATATTCCAGCAGTTCCTTGTCGCCGCGGCTGTCGCCGCAGGCGGTGACGTGATAGTCGGAGCGGTGCTCGCGCAGGTCGGGCAGGGCCTCTTCCAGCCGGCGCACCTTCTCGGCACCATAGCAGTTCTTGGTGGCGAAGCGGCCCGTGAGCCTGCCGCCGGCCACCTCCGCCTGCGTGCCCACCACCTCGATGGGGTGGGGGCCGCGGGACGGGCGGCCGCCCGTGTAGAAGAAGGGAGCGACCCAGTTGTCGACACTCGCGCTGACAATGAACACCGGCACGCCGCCAGAGAGGGCCGTGGCCACGGCCTGGCGGGCTCGGGGGCGGATGATGCCGGCGCGGTCGTGGGCGAAGCCGCCGCACAGCCGGTTGAACTCCTCCAGCGGCATTCCCCTGAAGAAGCGGGCGAAGAGGCGCTCCTTGGTGCGCCCGTTGTCGGCCAGGTGGAGCTTCATCAGCACCAGGCGCGGGCTCAGCAGCAGCAGGGCCCCGAGCAGGCGGGGCAGTCCGGCGGCATAGCGGATGAAGGCCAGCAGCGAGTCGCGCCGCGTGAGCGTGCCGTCGAAGTCGAAGACAAGGATTTTCTTCTTCATCGCATCACATATATATAATAAGGAGGAACGACAGCGCCCAGCAGAGCACCACGAGCTGCATGGGGCGGTCGCGCCACATCACGCGGGTGGGGTCGTCGCTCTTCTTGTCGACCACCGTAATCTGCAGGTAGCGCAGCAGTCCGATGAGGACGAAGATGGTGGTGAGGTAGAGGCCTTTGGAGTGGAAGCGGTTCACCACCTCGGGGCTCACGGTGTACATGATGTAGCACACGGTGGTGATGGAGGCCGTGATGGCCAGAGCCAGGTTCATGAAGGTGGTGTTGTAGCGCACGGTGTTCTTTCGCGGCGCGTGGCCTGTGGCCTCCATGCGCACCACGTCGTCGCGCCGCTTGGCAAAGCTCATGAAGAGCGTGATGAGAAACGTCATCAGCACTATCCAGTGGCTGCACCACGTGTGGGTGGCGAATCCGCCGGCCTGCAGACGGAGCACGAAGCCGAAAGCCACGATGCACACGTCGATGATGGCGTATTGCTTGAGCCAGGCCGTGTAGGCGATGTTGAGCAGCCAGTAGACGATGATGACGGCCATGGTGCAGGCCGAGAGCTCCAGACCCGAGGCTTGTGCGGCGCGCAGGCTGTCGTGGTTCCAGATGGGGGCGATGAGCCAGCACGCGGCCAGCGCGAGCGCGAACGTCGCGGCCATGAGCGCGTAGGCCGCCCTCACGCTCACGGCCCCCGAGGCCACGGGGCGGTGCTGCTTCACGGGGTGGCGGCGGTCGTCGGCCACGTCGTGTATGTCGTTGAAGCAGTAGACCGACGAGGCCGCGAGGCTGAAGGCTATGGCGGCGACGAGGCCCTCGGCGAGGCTGTGGGGGCAAGAGAGGATGCCGGCGAAGAAGGGCGGGCCGAGCACGAAGGCGTTCTTCAGCCACTGCTTGGGCCGGAGAAGACTTGCCATCGACCGCCACAGCGGCTCTCGCGTGGCGGCCTGGGGCTGCGGTGATGTCATATCTTGCATATCGATTCCAGTTTTTTGCTTGTCCATGTGGCTATTCTCATCAGCACCCAGGCCACGGGCAGCGTGATGGCCACGCAGGCCAGGAACGTGGGCCAGTAGGGCCAGCGGTGGGGCAGATAGTCGAGCACGAAGTGGATGTGCACCAGGTAGCACTCCAGGCTGAGTGCGCCCACGAAGGCGAACGCGCGGTTCAGCCATCGCGGCGTGCGGCGGAAGACGCGGTTGAGCAGCAGGATGGTGGTGACGGTGAGGGGGATGTAGAGCATGCGCTCCACATAGAGCGGGAAGCGGCCGTGCAGCTGCTGCTCCAGGAAGATGCTCGACGAGAGCGTCATGGCGAACATCAGGATGATCATCCAGATGCTCGCGCCGTCCATGGTCTGCTTGCGGCGCACCGCCTCGGCCATGTTCACGCCGATGAAGAAGATGGGCACGCGGCTCCAGAAGATTTCCAGGTGGCCCACGGCGTGGTGGATGGGTGTGACATACTGCACCAGGATGCACCACATGATCATGGCCACGGGCAGCCAGCGGTAGACGGGGTGGCGGCGGATGAGCTCCATGTAGGGTGGGGCCGCCAGATAGAGGGCCATGATGGCGGGAATGTACCAGAAGTTGAGCTCGTCGTTGACCCAGAAGCCGATGTTGATGGTGATTTCGCCCACGAGCCAGGCATAGCTGGCCGGGCTGTGGCCGTGGAAGCGCGGGATGTAGTATAGGCAGGCGATGATGAGCCACGCCGGGAAGATGCGGATGAAGCGGCGGAAATAGAAGTGCCTGCAGGAGGGGCGCTTGACCCAGGAAAACCACAGGCCCACGCCGCTGAGGAAGAGGAACATGTCGACCCCGACGTTGCCCATGCGGCGCAGGCCGTAGAAGGTGTCCCACCGTGCCAGGTCGACATGGAAGAGGATGATGAAGAGCATGGCCATGCCCATGAGCTCGCCGCGGAACCGGCTGATGTTGGAGAGCTCGATGTCGGGAATCTTCATGCCTCTGGGCTTGTTTCCTTTCTCGGTGTTCATTCAGTCGTTCAGCCTTGGGTTGGGAATCTTGGTCATGAGCAGGCGGAAGAGCCAGGCCACGCAGAGGCTCGCCACCACATAGAGCAGCAGGCCGGTGTAGAGGTCGCCGCCCCGGCTGATGGGGATGAAGATTTTGCGCGTGATGGGGTGGCACACGAAGAGGGCCGCCGAGAGGGCCCCCACCCATTCCAGATGGCTCATCAGCGGGCGGCACAGGGCGACGAACCGCACGGCGCCCACGCTGAACGCGCACACGAAGGCGGGCACGAAGAACCACGCCTGGTAGTTGTAGCTGCAAACCACGATGAGCAGGGCCGAGAGCACGGCCACGATGCCGCTGAGCTGCAGCGACACGCGGCGCCCGTAGCGGGCGTAGAGCAGTCCGAGCCCGAAGGGGAGCATGCCGCCGATGCAGTTGTAGCGCAGACGGTTGAGCGTCTCGCCCTCGGGGGCGCAGAACGCCTGCAGCAGCCAGCACGCCACCATGGCCCCCGCTATCCACGTCCATCGGCGCCGGTAGAACAGCAGGCGGTAGACGATGTAGAGCTGGAGCATGAGCCCGAAGAACCAGTAGGGCCCCGGCCAGATGACGGCGTCGGGGTGGGGCAGCAGGTTGTTGAGCATGAGCAGCTGGGCCACCACGTCGGCGAAGTGGTAGTGGTGGGCGCCGGGGGTGATGGCGTCGAGCATGGTGAAGGCCACGAAGCCCACAATCATCATCTTGAAGAGTTTCAGGAAGTGGTAGCCGGCGAACGCTCCCGCGCCCACGCGGCGCGGATCCGGCGCGCCCGGGGCCGGACGCCGCTCGTATTTGGAAACCAGCCCGTAGGCGCTCAGAAAGAGGAACACGGGCACGCCGTAGTGGCCGAAGAACGAAAAGAGGTGGGCCAGGATGCGCCCGTCGGGATGGAGGGCCACCTGGCTGAACCAGTCGGCGTTGGCGGCCAGGAACTGGTATTCGTTCTCCTTCACCACAGGGCCGAGCCAGTGGCAGAAGTTGTGCATCACGATGCCGATGATGGCCAGGCCGCGCAGCGCCCGGCACTCATTTCGCGAGAGCAGTGGCTCTGATTTTGTCATAGTCGGTGGTGTTCTTTAGGATTCGTGGGCGCTGCTCGTCGTA
>CAZVWX010000089.1:0-6444 GCA_964631105.1 uncultured Prevotella sp.
GTCGCGCAGGTAGCCGATGATTTCGGAGGGCAGCAGCCATCCCTCGCCAAACTGGGCGGCCATCGACACGATGCCCTTCACTTCCTTGGCGTCGTCGTAGATGTTGGTGAACGGGCGGAAGTAGCGGAAGCGCGAGGCCGCCTTGTTGATTTTGCGCATGTAGCGTCCCACGAGCGTCTCATAGATGCCCCGCACCACCATGTCGGGCACGCGCGAGCAGCTCAGCCGCAGGTGCTTCTTGGCCTCGGTGTTGACAAACTCCTGCAGGAAGAACGGGGCCAGCAGCGGCGGCGCCACCTCGATGCCCTTGGAGATGATGTACTGCTCGATGTTCTGGTGCGAGAAGTGGTTGAACTTCAGGAATATCTCGCCCACGATGCCCACCTTGGGCACGTCCCTGTCGACGGTGATGTCGTCAAACTCCTTAGCGGCTTGCCCGGTGAGCCTGACCATGGCCTTGGCGTCGTTGTGCAGGATGCACTCGCCGCACGCCTTGAGGTATTTGTCGCGCACGGCCCTGGCCTGTCCCGGCTCTTTCTCGCGCACGACGGCGGCGTTGTACATCTCGGCGATGGCGTCGCCGAAGAAGAGGCATGTCACGATGATGTTGCGGTACTTGAACCAGTCGATGTGGAATCCGTACTGCTCGGTCACGTTCTCCTCGGCGTGTGCCGTGACGCCGAGGGTAATCAGCGGCACGTCCTTGAAGCCGTTGGCCACCATGGCCCGCTTGATGAGTCCGGCATAGTTGGTGGCCCGGCACTGTCCGCCCGTCTGGCTCATGGCCACGGCCGTGTTCTTCAGGTCGTAGCGTCCACTTTTCAGCGCCTTGATGATGTCGCCCACGATGAGCGTGGCCGGGTAGCACACCTCGTTGTTGGCATACTTCAGTCCCAGCTCGGCGCTCTCCTCGTCGGCCATGGGCAGCACCTCCACGTCGTAGCCCATGAGCTTCATGGCCGGCTCGAGCATGGGCGTGAGATATTCGGTCATGAAGGGAGCCAGAATCTTGCGGTGCACGTCTTCCTCCTTGAACACCCTCGTGTCCACCAGCCTGCGGGCTTGCTGTCCGCCGCCCTGCGCCTTCATCTTCAGGCTTTCCACGAGCGAGCGCACGCGCAGCTTCAAGCTTCCGATGTTGCTCACGTCGTCAATCTTGAGCAGCGTGTAGGGCTTGTTGTGCCTGCGCAGCATGTCGCGCACCTCGTCCTGGATGAACGCGTCGGGCCCGCAGCCGAACGAGGTCATCTGCACGAAGTGCAGGCGCGCGTCCTGCTGTGCCGCCCATTGTCCCGCCTTCATGATGCGGTTCATGTAGGCCCACTGCTTCACCAGGTAGGTCTCGCCCGCGGGAGTCTGGGTGTCGCCCCTCACGATGTCGTCGCTGATGACGTCGACGCCTAGCGAGGCCACCATCTCCGAGAGCTTGTGCTGCACCAGCGGGTCGGTGTGGTAGGGCCTTCCGGCCAGGAGGATGGTCAGCCTTCCGGCCTTGCGGCTCCGTTCCAGGATGGCTTCCGCCTCGCTGCGCATGGAGCTGGCGTATTCGCGCTCGGCCTCCAGGGCCTTGTGCAGGGCCCTCCTGGCCGTGTCGCGCCCCACGCCGAGCGACCGCATGTAGTCCACGACTTGCTTTTCCAGCAAGTCCTCGTTGGCAAAGTTGATGACCGGCGCGTCGAGTGGTTTCTTCAATTCCATGGCCGACTTGACGACGTCGGCGTAGCCCGACACGATGGGGCAGTTGTAGGAGTTGATGGTGCGCTTGGGGTCGTCGTTGCGCTCATACACCACGTAGGGCATCAGGATGCGCTCCACGGCGTCGTTGGCGTTGAGCTCGGCGATGTGCGAGTGGACGAGCTTCACCGGGAAGCAGATGTTGTCCGACATCACCGAGCCCAGGGCCCCCTCGTAGCGGTAGAAGTTCGACTCCGACGACAGCACCACGTCGAACCCCGCCTCGCGCAGCAGCGTGTTCCAGAAGGGATAGTCCTCATACATGTTCAGGATTCTCGGCACGCCGATGGTGCGGCACACCGTCCTTCTGGCCGGCACGGCCGATGCGGCGAGCGGCCTGTCGAAGAGCTTGCGGTACTTCAGCGGATAGATGTTCTCGCCCTTGACGCTGTTCCGGCCCTTGTTGTTGAACACCCGCTCGCACTTGTTGCCCGAGTAGAACTTGTTGCCCCCGGCGAAGGTGTAGCACGACACGAAGCAGTGGTTCTCGCATCCCTTGCATTGCAGCTGCCGCGTCTTGTATTCCGACACCGCCAGCAGGTCGTCGATGGTGCGCGGCTCCGGCCTGGCGGCTCCAGCCTTGGCGGCGGCGTGCAGGGCGCAGCCGATGGCTCCCATCAGCTCCGGCATATTGCCGCGGGCCACGCTGGTGCCCGTGAGCAGCTCGAAGGCACGCACCACCGAGTCGTTGCGCATGGTGCCCCCCTGGAGCACGATGCGGTCGCCCAGCGAGTCGTTGCCCCTGAGCTTGAGCACCTTGTAGAGGCAGTTCTTCACCACCGAGTAGGCTATTCCCGCCGAGATGTCGGCCACCGAGGCCCCCTCGCGCAGCACCTGCTTCACCTTGGAGTTCATGAACACCGTGCAGCGCGTGCCTAGGTCGCAGGGCGCGGGCGCCGTGCAGGCCATGCGGGCGAAGTCTTCCACCTTGTAGCCCAGGTTGTTGGCGAAGGTCTGGATGAACGTGCCGCAGCCCGACGAGCACGCCTCGTTGAGCTCCATGCGCACCACGGCCCCGTTGTCCACGAAGATGGCCTTCATGTCCTGTCCGCCGATGTCGAGGATGAACGACACGTCGGGCATGAGCGATGCGGCTGCGCGGTAGTGCGCCATGGTCTCGATGATGCCGTCGTCGAGGTTGAAGGCGGCCTTGATGAGCTCCTCGCCGTAGCCCGTGGAGCAGCTCCCCACCACGTCGAGCGTGGCCCCGGCGTGGGCGGCCTCCTCCTTGAGGGCCTTCAGGCCGTCGGCCGCGGCCTTCACCGGGTTGCCCAGGTTCATGCGGTAGTTGGTGAACACGATTTCGGGCTTGTCCTGCTTGCCCTCGGCGGGCAGTCGCATGGCCACCAGCTTGGTGGTCGTCGACCCCGAGTCGACGCCCACCACCACGCGCTGGCGTCCCGGACGCATGTGGTGGATGCGCGTGGCGTATTTCTCCTTCCCCTGGAGCCACTGCCGGTGCTCCTCCTCGCTGGCGAAGAGAGGCCGCAGGTCGCTGTGCCACTCGGCCTTCTGCTCCACGTCGAGCCGGCTTCTGAGCACGTCCAGGCCCACGGGGGCGGCCTTGGTCTCGCCGCTCCTGATGGCGCAGCCCATGGCTGGAATCAGGTTGCTGTCGTCGTGGATGATGAAGTCCTTGGCGGCGTCCAGGTGCAGATAGTCGGCGAAGGCCTTGCGCAGTGCGGGCAGGAAGGTGAGCGGGCCGCCGCAGAGCAGGATGGGCGGCTGCAGGTCGATGCCGTGGCTGAGCGTCACCACCGTCTGCACGGCGATGGAGTGGAAGATGGAGGCCGCGATGTCGGCTTCGGGCAGGTTGCGGCTCATCAGGTTCTGTATGTCGGTTTTGGCGAACACGCCGCAGCGTGCGGCCATGGGGTAGACGTGCGTGGCCTTCATGGCCATGTCGCTCATGGTCTTGTTGTCGGTGCCCATGAGCACGGCCATCTGGTCCAGAAAGGCCCCGGTGCCGCCGGCGCAGTTGCCGTTCATGCGGAGCTCGAGGGTCTTTCCGCCGAAGAACACCACCTTGGCGTCCTCGCCGCCGATGTCGATGAGGGCCTTGGCCTGGGGGTGGCGGTGCTTGGCGAACACCGTGGCGGCCACCACCTCCTGCACGAACTCGGCCCCGAGCTGCTCGGCCGTGGCCATGCCCACCGAGCCCGTCACGCAGATGCGGCACGGCGCATTGCCGACTTGCCGGCGCAGCTCGTCGAAAAATGCGGCCACCACCTGGCCCACGCGGGCGTTGTGGCGCTCGTAGCGCGAGTAGACTTTCTGTTCCTGGTCGTCGAAGACGGCAATCTTTGCCGTCGTGGAGCCAACATCCAGTCCTATTCTGTAAACAGGTTGTTCCATTTGCGCAGTCTCTTCTGTTCTCTATTTTAATTTGCAAAAGTACGAAGATTATTCGACATGTTGAAATAAAAAGGGTTAAAAAAATGTTCTTTCCCATCCTGTTTATGTCACATTCGCGTGATGGCCTCACTCTGCCGCCCGCTTTTTCGTGCGTTTTGTCGGCTTTTGTCTCGTCCTTCCTCCCGTCGGCGGGAAGGGCTTCCTTGGGCGCACCGCCCGTGTGCGCACACTCGAAAAAAATGTTCCCAACGCTTTGCGGTTACAAAAAAATGGATTATCTTTGCAACAAACCAACCTAATCGCTCACCCTAGACCCGCCTAAACCGATGTTTGCAAAACTCCTATCCCTCCATTCCCCGCTCCGATTGTTCATGGCCGTGCTGCCGTTCCTGGCCGTACCCGCCGGCGCACAGACCGCCGACGAGCTCGCCCGCATCGACAGCATTGCCGTACAGACCGGTTCGGCCGACAAGCTGAACGGGCAGCAACTGAACCGCGGCCTGGTGACCAACGCCCTCGACGCCATCAGCGGCAAGGCGGCGGGCGTCAACGTGGCCTCGTCGGGCTCCAACCGCGTGGCCATGCTCAACAGCGTGCGCGTGCGCGGCACCACATCGCTCACCGGTGGCAACGACCCGCTGGTCATCATCGACGGCGTCTACTCCGACCTGAACACCCTGTCCACCATCTATCCGGCCGACATCGAGAGCTTCACCATCATGAAGAACGCCTCCGAGACGGCGCAGTACGGCTCGCGCGGCGCCTCGGGCGTCATCGAGGTGGAGACGAAGCGCGGCGCGGGCGGACAGTTCCACATCGCCTACGACGGGGCCATGGGCTTTGACGCACGCTACAAATACCTGGACATGCTCGACGCGCAGGGATACATCGACCTGGCCGAGCGCACCGGGAGCATCTACCGCAACCTGGGCTACAACACCAACTTCCAGAAGGAGTTCTCGCGCACGGGCCAGGTGCAAAACCACCACGTGGCCTTCAGCGGCGGGTCGGCGAAGGCCAGCTACCGCGCCTCGCTGGCCGTGATGAACCACAACACCATCGTCAAGACGATGGACTACACCAACTTCGTGGCCAAGCTCGACATCTCGCAGCTGGCCTTCGACGACCATCTGAAGATAGACTTCGGCGTGTTCGGATCGTCGCAGAAGAACGACGAGTTCTACGACGAGGAGACGCTGCTCTACTCCGTGGCCGCCATGAACCCCACCTTGCCCTACCACCAGTACAACGGGTCGTGGGTGAAGGCCGGCGGCGCCAACCTGCTGAACCCGCCCGAGGCGCTGCTGCACGAGAAGAACCGCGTGACCAACCAGAACTTCAACTCTCACCTGCAGCTCCACTTCCGCCTGCCCTACGGCCTGGAGGCCAACGCCATAGGCTCCTACAGCTACGCCCACAGCGAGAACGGCAAGTTCGCCCCCACGTGGGTGTGGGCGCAAGGCTTCGCCTCGCGCGACCACTCGCGCACGGAGACGCTCTACGGCCACGTCGACGTGGGCTGGCACTTCCTGTCGGGGCCCCACCAGCTCGCCCTGACGCTGGCGGGCGAATACCAGAAGGAGAAGACATCGGCCTTCTGGACACAGGTGAAGGGCTTCACGTCCAACGACTTCGGCTACGACAACCTCGGCGCGGCCTCCACCATCCCCTACGGCGGCACGGGCAGCAGTTACGCCGACCCGGCGCTGGCCTCGGTGCTGGCCACGGCCTCCTACACCTTCGGCGGCCGCTACACCCTCGACGCAAGCCTCCGCACCGACGGCTCGTCGATGGTGGGGCGCAACCACACCTGGGGCTGGTTCCCCTCGGTGTCGGCCTCGTGGGACGCGAAGAAGGAGTCCTTCCTGAAGAACGTCGCGGCCCTGTCGATGCTCAAGGTGCGCACGGGCTACGGGCAGACGGGCAACCTGGGGGCCATCAGCTCCTACCTCACGCTGAACAGCCGCGTGCCCGTGGGCGTGGTGTCGGTGGACGGAACACCCACCATCACCATGGGCACGCTGCGCAACAGCAACCCCGACCTGCGGTGGGAGACGCGCTCCACATTCAACATCGGCGCCGACGTCGGACTCTTCGGCAACCGGCTGCTGCTCACGGCGGAATACTACTACTCGAAGACGACCCACATGCTCTACGAGTACGACGTGCCCGTGCCGGGATTCGCCTTCGAGAAGCTGCTCGCCAACATCGGCTCCATGCAGAACAGCGGGTTCGAGCTCGGCTTCGGCGTCGTGCCCATTGCGAAGAAGGACATCGAGCTGAACATCAACGTGAACATGTCGTGGCAGAAGAACAAGCTGCTCTCGCTGAGCGGATACTATGACGGGCGCTACA
>CAZVWX010000090.1:0-709 GCA_964631105.1 uncultured Prevotella sp.
CGCAGATTCTCTACGACGTCATCATCAAGCAGGAGTTCCTGCCCCACGAGATAGGCGCCGACTACGGGTTCCCGCAGCGCACGGTGCTCAGCGAGAGCGAGCGCCTCGACGCGGCCACCATCGACGACATCGTCGCCCTGGGCGACGCCAACATCCCCTTCATCTACGAGAAGGAGAGCATCGGCTATGGCAACCGCATCGTGCCCAACCTGAAGTGGAGCACCGAGACGGCAGCGGCCAAGCGCGTCAGGGCCTACCTCACCGAGCTGGCCCTGCTGATGCGGGCCAAGGTGCTGCTCGAGAACGGCGACTTGCGGCGCACGCGCCTGGTGTGGTTCTATCCGCTGGCCATGAAGGTGGGGGCCGTGCGCCGCATGCAGGACCTGTGGGCACACACCTTCGCCGAAGTGTTCGGCTGCGAGGCCACCGACGACAACCTCATCCAGATGCCCGAGTCGGTGGCGCCCTACTATTTCTACAAGTCGAGCAGCCACTTCCGAGGCTCGGCGGCCACCGTGGCCAGCATCGACATCGGCGGCGGGTCGAGCGACGTGGTGGTGTTCGGCTCCAATGCCGCCCAGCCCACGGTGCTCACCTCGTTCCGCTTTGCGGCCAACGTGCTCTTCGGCGACGGGTTCAGCGACGTGCCCCTGGCCGACAGCAACCCCATGGTGGACAAGTATGCGGCCTACTTCCGGCAGCTCTTCGA
>CAZVWX010000090.1:719-6435 GCA_964631105.1 uncultured Prevotella sp.
TCGACAGCGACGACGCCCGCTACGGCGAGCTCAACGGCATCCTCGACGACATCATGGCGAAGAAGAAGTCGGAGGACATCAACGCCTTCCTCTTCTCGGTCATCAACAACAAGGTGGTGGGCGGCAACCAGGTGTTTTCCTACAACAGGCTCCTCGCCGACGACGGCGAGCGCAAGATAGTGTTCATCTACTTCTATTCCGCGCTCATCTACTATGTGGCCACGCTCATGCACAGTCGCGGCCTCGACCTGCCCCGGAGCGTGATGTTCAGCGGGACGGGCTCGAAGGTGCTCGACATTGTGGGGCCACAGCGCGACATCGACCTGCTCACGCAGGCCATCTTCGAGCGCGTCTACGGACAGGCGTATGGCCCCGACGGTTTCTCGGTGGTCATGGAGCGCAAGGAGCCCAAGCAGATTACCTGCCGCGGGGCACTGATGCAGGTGCGCTCGAAGGAGGGATGCCGGCAGGTGGCCGACCTGAACCGGCTCATGGACAGCTTTGACAATCCACTGAAGTGCAACTTCTCGATGGTGGGAAAGGAGCGGCTCACCTATGGCGACATGGAGCGCGAGGAGGTGCGTGCGGACATCTGCAACGCCGTGCGCCGCTTCAACGACTTCTTCATCACCCTGTGCGCCGACATGCACGTGGTGGACAGGTTCCTTGTGGAGCAGAAGAGCCTCACGCTGTTCAAGGAGCTGGTGAACAAGGACTTGGAGCATCATCTCATCAACGGGTGGAACTTTGTGAACAAGGACTTGGAGCAGAAGAATGCCGACGACCCCATCGAGGACACGGTCTTCTTCTATCCCATCATCGGCTCCATACGCGACAATCTGATAGAGAAGCTATGATGTTTGGAAACAGCAGCCAGTTGCAGGAGCTAATCGACGCTTTGCAGGAGCGCGTCAGCCTGCTGGAAGAGCAAGTGGAACGGTTGACCTCGCTTGTGGAACAGCAGCGGCAGGCCGTCGGCGGCCTGGACACCCGCCTCGACGAGCTTTCGTCCCGTTCCGCCAAGACCGGGGAGGATGCCGCCGCGCAGCCCGGCGGGGAATCAGTTGAGGAACATGCCGGCGATGCGGCTCCGCAAGGTTCCGCTCACGGACAGACCCTCTATTTCGGTCCGCCCCATGGCGACGGCCTCATGGGCGAGGCCTCGACCACGATTCGCGAGGGCGACAGCATCTATCAGCTCACCACCACCGACGAGTGCCATGGCACCTTCGCCGTGATTCCCACCGCCGACAGTCTGGCCACAGCCCTGATCAGCGTGAGCCAGTTTGTGAAACCCGTGTGCCGCGTGGTGGGGACCGTGAGCGCACAGGCCTCACGCCTGGAAACCCTGCACGAGGGCGCAGCCGAGCTTCGCGACGGTTCGTGGTTGGTGACGCGCAAGGCCGAGGTGAGGTTTGTGTGATGCGCATGAAGCCTTCCCGACGGCGAATATTCAGAAAGGAAACAACGAAAAATGACGCAGATAGAAGTAAAATGCAAGAAATGCCGGTATCGGTTCATGGTCGACGTGAATCCGGGCGAGACGGAAATCTCCTGCGTGTGTCCGAGGTGCGGGTTGCCTTTCACGCATCTTGTCGGGGTTGCCGACAAGCCCGCCGCGGACACCCCGCCACCCGTTCCCCCGACGCCCGTTTCCTCCCCCGCCCCTGTGAGCCCGCGTCCAGCGGGCGGTGTCGTGCCGCCCCGTGAGACTTCGCCACGAATGCCGGCTGACGACGGAATGTCGTCCATGCCACCGCCGCCCCCCGTCGCCTCAACGGATGTCGGCAGCCACCAGGCGGACTATGGCGTGTCGTCGTCATCGGTGCGCCCCCCGCGGAGGACGGGCAGTGCGCGGCGTGGCTGTGCATGGGGGTGCCTGTTCTTGATTGTTGTCGCGGCCTTGCTGGTTTTCCTGGTGCGCCATGGCTTATGGAGCGACCCCCGGGGCCAGTTGCCCCAGGTGGAAACCGTGGACACGGCAGAGGAGGAGAAACTCTCGGCCGAAGTGCATGAGGCCGGAAAAGGCAAAGAAAAAGGTGAGAGCGAAGGCGAGAAGTCGCCTGCATGGTTGGAGGACTCCTGGTATGGCAAGGCTGATTACGGAGAAATCATGGTCTTGTTTAAAAAGGGAAACATCAACTTCACTGTGGGAAAGAAAAAGCGGACAGGCACCTATACCATTCACGGCAACCGCATCCGCTGCCGGTTCAATACGGGCAAGGTCACGGATTATCGCCTTGACCGAAGGAACAAGCGCGTGATTACCGGCGACAACATTACGCTGTCGCCCAATGTGGGCGGTCCCGACGAGGGTACAGGCATGTGACTTCTGTGATAATGTGTGTGACAAAATGAACACCAGTTGGTGGGGGAAATTTTGTATCTTTGTGGCCAATGATGATGAAACGTGTATTTTCCTTGTTGCTTCTGGCTTGTCTGACGGCTGCGGCGGCCATGGCCGACACGCCCAACGAGCGGCAGGCACGGCGTGTCTTCGACCGTGCCTACCAGCTGTTCTTCGGCTCACAGGGCGCCTCGCTGGACTACCAGGTGAAGCTGGGCGCCTTCTACCAGTGCAACGGCACGATATGGGAGAAGGGCAAGAAGCTGAAATTCATCGAGGACCGCATCTGTTCGTGGTGCGACGGCACCACCTATTACCGCATTGACCGGAAGAAGCGCACCGTGGAGCTGCACAATCCCAATTCGCCCAAAAAGGACAAGTATGCCAACAAGTTCACTTTCAAGGCCGACGATTTTGTGTATCATGTGGCCGACGGCGGCCGTGACTTCATTCTCACCCTCGATGCCAAGAAGGGCGTGAAGGGATACATTCGCCACGTCAAGGCGCGTGTGGACAAACATTCCTATGCGCCCAAGAGCTTGAAAATCAAAGTGGTGTTCTTTTGGGCTTCGGTCAACATCTCGAATTTCAGAAGCGGCGGCATCGACGACGCGGTGTTCGTCTTCCCCAGGAGTCATTTCTTGGGCTACCAGTTTATCGACAAGCGGCCCGACTGACGGCAGGGAGGTGTGGCCATGATGCGGAAAATCATTCATGTGGACATGGACGCCTTCTTTGCCTCGGTGGAACAGCGCGACCATCCGGAACTGCGCGGCAAGCCCATTGCCGTCGGCTTCGACGGACCGCGGGGCGTGGTGTCGACGGCAAGCTATGAGGCACGCCGCTTTGGCGTACATTCGGCCATGCCGGTGGGGGCGGCGAAACGGCGTTGCCCGGGGCTCATCATGGTGGAGCCCCACTTCAAGGTCTACAAGGAGGCAAGCAGGCAGGTGCATGAAATCTTCCTGGAGTACACCGACCTGGTGGAGCCTATCTCCATCGACGAGGCCTTCCTCGACGTCACCCGCAACAAGGCGGGCATGGCGCTGGCGCGCGACATCGCGCTGGAAATCAAGTCGAAGATTCGCCAGCGGGTGCATCTGACGGCCTCGGCGGGGGTGTCCTACAACAAGTTTCTGGCCAAGATAGCCTCCGACTACCGCAAGCCCGACGGCATCTGCACCATCCATCCCGACCGGGCGCTCGACTTCATCGCGCGGTTGCCGGTGGAGGACTTTTGGGGCGTGGGGCCGAAGACGGCCATGCGCATGCACTTGATGGGTGTCTTCACGGGCCGCCAGTTGCGTGACGTGTCGCTCAGTCACCTCACCGAGGTGTTCGGCAAGGCCGGGGCGGTGTACTATGATTTTGCCCGTGGCGTCGACAACCGGCCCGTGGTGGTGGAGCACGTGCGGAAGTCGGTGGGCTGCGAGCGGACGTTTCTGGAGGACATCAGCATCCCCTCGGCTGTGGTCATCGAGCTTTATCACACGGTGCTCGAACTGGAAGGGCGGCTCCGGAAAAGCCAGTTCCAAGGGCGCACGCTCACGTTGAAGGTGAAGTTTGCCGACTTCACGCAGATTACGCGGTCGATTACGCAAGAGAAGTTGCTTTCCAGGAAGGACGACATCCTGCCCGTGGCCAAACGGCTGATGCGCGAGGTGGACTTCGAGCATCACCCCATCAGGCTGATGGGGCTGTCGGTGTCGACCCCAACATCAGACGACGGACTGTCCGAGCGGCGTCCGCGATGGGTGGAGGGAGAGCTTTTTCATGGCGTGCCCACCCCATGAGGCTTGTTTCTCATAGCGGAATCCCACCTTATTATATAGATGCTCGGCGCGGGGGTTGCCCTGGTCGACGAGTAGTGCCACCTTGTCGATGCCCAGCCGGCTTGCCTTGCCTATGGTGGCGCGGAGCAGTGCCGTGGCCACGCCTTGGTGGCGGAACTCGCTTCCCACGCAGAGCGAGTCGATATAGAGCTCGCCGGGCTCGGTCTCGTCGGCCATGCCGCTGTAGTCGATGTCGAATTGGCTGCGGGCTCCGTCGATGAAGGCCTGTCGGAGGTGGTGGAGCTGGGCACCGTCGTAGCTCACACAGCAGCCCATGAGCACGCCCCGGCCCTCCATGGGCTCGCCGTGGGCCGAGGTCCAGGGATTGTCGGACAGGGCTACGAGGGTGTTCCGGTAGCTGTATTGGCTGTCGTCGCTGGCCACGAGAGCGCACATGAGGCGGTAGAAGTCGGCCAGTGTGTGGTTGGGGCCGGCCAGGTTCTGTCAGCACTCATAGTTCATGGCTTCCATGATGAGTGCGGCAATTTCTGCATGCTGTGCTGCCGACGCGGGTTCTATTTTCATGATTGGGATGTTTGGGTTGGGTGTTTCCTCCTGATGATTTGCCGGCCCGACTCGAAGAGGGTGATGCCCACGATGGCCGTGGCGATGCCCAGCAACACGTCGATGGTGTAGTGGTGGCCGGTGTAGACGGCCGTGCACCAGATGCCCGGGCAGAGCACGGCCAGCAGCGCGCACACCCACCAGCGCCGTTTGCTCAGAAGGGCATAGGTGAGGGTGATGATGGGATAGGCGGCATGTAGGCTCGGTACGGCAGCGAACACATTGGAGTTCTGGCCGTAGAGGGCGTGGAAGATGCCCAAGTGGGTCATTGCGTCGAAGCGTGCCAGTGCGGCCGTGTCGCCCGGCGTGCCCGTAATGATGTCGAACCCATAGTGCATGGCGTACCAGGGCGGGGCGGCGGGATGGATGTAGTAGCCGACGAACCCCAGCAGGTTGACGCACAACCAGCACCACGAGAAGCGGCGCGTCCATTGGGCGTGCCCGGTGAAGAACATGGCGAAGGCGAAAATCAGGGGCACCGGCACCCAGCTCAGATAGAACAGTCCGGCCAGAAAGTCGGCCCATGCGGCATGGTGCACGGCAAAGTATTCGCCGGGAATGAGGAGGCCGCCGGTCAGGATGTCGTTGGCTGTGCCCGGACAGGCCGAGGCCGCGGCAAGCATGTCGGCATGGCCCGCGGCGATGCCGAAGAGGTGCTTCTCGGCTCCATAGAGGCCGGCCACGTCGACGGGGTTCACCCGGTAGTTGGGCCACAGCCCCATGAGCGAGTACGTGGCGCCGAAGATGAACCACGGCGTCATGGCCAAGGCCAGCCGTCGCAGCGGCTTCAGCGCCACCATGATGGCATAGAGCAGGGCAAGGAGGATGGGGATGGTCATGCTCAGGGCTTGGCTATCAGCTGCTTGTCCCACTTCAGCAGCCGCTTGTATTCTTTCTTGGTAATCCGCATGAAGGAGCCGTGCTGGGGCCCGGTGACACCCTCTATGTCGACCGGGTTGCTGAAGTTGCGCAG
>CAZVWX010000091.1:0-6391 GCA_964631105.1 uncultured Prevotella sp.
CGGCAATATCATGAGGCGATAAACAAAAGCGCTCGCGGCGTATCGCCGTTTCCCCACGCCGTAGCGACACAATGCTGACGGCGTACCGGGCAGTCCGCTACGCCGTCAGCTACTGGTCATTACGGCGTGCGAATTTGTCAGCACGCCGCAATCACCCTGCCTCCCCTTATGCGTGGCAGCGCCGATAGGGCAGCAAAAATTGTGATAACGCCTAAATGGTTGGAAAAGAGGTCTTTACGAGCCTCTCTGAGAATCGCTTACTTACAATCTAAAGCCCGCTTGCTGGCTGCGGGGCGGCTCATGGAGAGGCTTTTGTTGCTTTTTTTCCAGTTTATACCAGCGTGGCCACCACCTCCTCGCGCGTGCCCGGCAGCAGGTCGATGACGGGAATCTCCGGCATGGTGTAGCAACCGGGCTGCTGGCGCATGGAGGCACGCGCCACGTCGACCAGCACCTGACCCGTAAGGGCGGGGTTGTTGATGCTCATGTCGAAGCTTATGCGCTGGTTCTGCGTCTTGCCGCTCACGCCCTTGCGCGTCATGTGCACGCCGTGCCCCATGTCCTTCACCTCGTCGACGCTGTTGACGGCAAACACGTGCAGTTCGTCGTGCGCAAAGTAGTCGTCTTCCTTCAGCTCGTGGGTCACGTCCTCCAGCTTGGCGCCGTCTTCCAGCTCCACGTAGACCATGCGGCGGTGTATGCCCTCGCCGAGCGGGATGGTCATGGAGAGAGCGTTCTTCACGCCCTTCTTCGAGCGCGCCACGACCGAGTGACCCATCGACATGCCCGGGCCGAAGTTGGTGTAGCTCAAGCCCTTAGGCGCCAGCGCCTGCATGAGCACGCGCACGACCGAGTCGCTGCCCGGGTCCCACCCTGCTGAGATGATGCTCACGGTGCCCGTCTTCTTGTTGTTTTCCATCTGATGCGTGCGGTAGTCGAGAATGGAGGTGTGTATGTCGAAGCTGTCCACCGTGTTGATGCCCAGCTTGGTTATCTGCTCGGCATATTCCGGGCACAGGCGCGTGGGGGTGGCGAGTATGGCCACGTCAACGTACTTCAGCTTCTGAATGTCGTCCACCACGTCGTAGGGAGTCAGCTCCAGCGGCTTGTCCTTGTCGCCCTGACGGCGCACGATGCCGGCGATTTCAAAGTCGGGTGCGGCCTCCAGGGCCTGCACGCTGTAGTGTCCGATGTTGCCGTAGCCGACGACGGCTGCTCTGATTTTCTTCATGGTTGTTTTCATTTTGATGTTTCCCGCTGCAAAATTACATTTTCTTTGCCACTTTCTTGCACGATATTCGTTTTTTTTATGTAAGTTTGCAACAAAAGTCTTGCCATGATGAAAATCCGCCTCCGCCACAACACCAAGATGCGCCTGCTCTTCGGGCTCGTCTCCGTTGTCGGCTTCCCGGGACTGCTCTTCCTTCTTTTCGCCCTCCTGCTGGGCTGGCGCGTGGGTCTGGCCGCGGCCCTGGTGGCCCTGGCCTTCGTGGCCTACGGCTTCTTCTTCGGCTGGAGGCACATCGTGGTGCGCGGGGCCACGTGCGCCTCGCCCCTGCTGCCCGCCGACTTCGACGGCTACCGCATCGTGCAGCTCTCCGACATCCACATCGGCACCTTCCTCCGCAACCGCGGGTTCGTGGCCAAGATGGTGCGCCAGGTGAACGCCCTCAGGCCCGACCTGGTGGTGTTCACGGGCGACCTGGTGAACGTGAGCGCCGAGGAGGTGATACCCTTCCAGCACCAGCTCTCGCTCATCAGCGCCCCCGACGGGGTGTTCTCGGTGATGGGCAACCACGACTATTGCGAGTATGGCGACGACCGGTCGGACCGCAACATCGCCCGCAACCAGAACGTGCTGAAGTATCTGGAGGGGAAAATCGGGTGGCGGCTGCTGCTGAACAGCCACGCCGTGATACGCCGCGGCGCGTCGGCCATCTGGCTCATCGGCGTGGAGAACATCTCCAGCCCGCCCTTCTCCGAGTACGGCGACCTGGACAAGGCCCTGGAGGGCGTGCCCGCGGGCACGTTCAAGATTCTGCTCAGCCACGACCCGAGCCACTGGCGGCGCGGCGTGCTCCACCAGACCGACATCGCCCTGACGCTCAGCGGCCACACCCACGCCGGGCAGATACGCATCGGGCGGTTCACGCCCGCCAAGTGGATGTACCACGAGTGGGGCGGCAAGTACGTCGAAGGCGGCTCCATGCTCTACGTCTCGCAGGGCATCGGCGGCACGGTGCCCTTCCGCCTCGGGGCCTGGCCGGAGGTGAACGTCATCGTGCTGAGGCGGAAGTAGGCGGCGGGGGCGTCGTGGCCTCGCCCCACGCGGCTCGTGTCCCCCTGCGGGGCCGCGTCTTCTGTCGGTCCGCACGCCCCGGCAAGAGGAGTCCGGCGTTGTTCCCCATCACGAAAAGCTGGCTTGAGTTGTCAACTATTCTTTCATCGATTTGAAGAACGGCCTTCTTGCAATGTGTAAGCGGCCTTCTTGGCGTCGAAGAAGGCCGTTCTTTGCGTCGAAGAAGGCCGTTCTTCGGACTGAAGAAGGCCGTTCTTCCGATTGACCCCCTATTTTCTGGCATCTTTACAAAACCGTAAGCAAATCGAGGAGGAAAGTTCGCAGCATGTCGCAAATGCGCGGATTTCTCTGACTTCCTGTCAAAACGGGCTTTTTGAGGGGTAGGGTGAAAATGTAAATATACTTCCAAACGGGATGATTGCGACACCCGCAAGAGCGAAAGCTCACATGCAGCCGCGCCGGGGCTGATGATTGTGGCGGTCAGTCGCAGCGTCGTGTCCCCTTGCAGGAGCCGTGGCTTGTGCCGGCCCGCACGCCCCGAAAGGGCGTTCGAATGCCCGGTGGTGTCACTCATGCCGACGCGGCTGACGCCTTTCGCGTGGAATCACTGCTCCATTGCCCCGCGAGGGGGACATCAGCATGGGGATTGAGAGAAAGCTTGACGAAGTCCTTTTCCTCGTTGTCCAGCCCGAAAAGGTTGCAGATGTATTCGTCCAGAGCTTCCATGTCGCCCGGCCCGGCCTCGCGGGCGACGATGGCGGCCACCACCCGGCGGATGTGGTCGTCCTGCTCCTTGCCGAGGTGGGGGAAAGGCAGCTGCAAGAGGTTGCCTTTCAGCACCTTGATGTCGTGGAACAGCGACTGGTAGCAGAAGCGGTACAGGCTGGAGTTGAGCAGTGCGGCCACGGTGGCCACCGAGAGACCCTCCACGCGTGGGATGAGGATGTTGGCACTGTTCAGGCACAGCCGCTGCTGGTTGTCATAGGCCACGATGGGGTATTTGGCAATGAAGCGGTAGATCAGCTTTTCCGGCGCCCGGTAGCAGGTTTCCGGCGCGCATTGTTGCAGCTGGCCGGGGTCGAACTTGATGTACGCGTCGGCCTCGTCCAGGGTGAACGCCCTTACCTGCTTGCCTTTGTAAATGGGTTCCAGGCCCGCCCCGGGCGTGGCGCTGAGCTTCTGCTTGTTGTTGCCGGTGACGATTCCCAGCGCCCACTTGCTGTCGGCAAGGGTGTGGCGGCCTTTCGCTCTCACTTTTCCGATGATGCTCCGCTCCACGTCGCCCTGTGCCTTGAAGACGATGTTGTGGCAAGCCATGTCGGTGGCGGAGAGCGTGACGGGGCGCGACTCGCTGCCGTCTCTGAGCATATAGCAAGGCTTGTCGGTGTGGGCTTTCACGATGTCGAGGCCGAAGAAGTCGGTGTAGACGCCATCGAAGCGGTTGCTGAAGAGGTCGACGGCCTTGATGGTGCTGTTCCGGAGGATGAAGCCCCTGATGTCGGCGTGCACTTTTGTCTTCAGCAGGGATGTGGGCAGGAGGAATTTCAGCCGTCCGCCCGGCTGCAAGTGCCTCATGGCCTCGACCAGGAACATCGACGCCCGCTCCTTCGACTTCACCAGCGGGAAGTCGGCTGCGTAGTTCCTCTCCTTGTCGGCTCCCCATGGCGGATTGCTGCAGATGTAGTGGAAGGAGCGTGGCAGCAGGCTGGCCGCCGGGCTGAAAAGTCGCGAGGCCGTGAGGAAGTCGGCGCAGAAGACTTGTGGCACGAAGTCGTGGTGCGGATAGGCGCAGAGCAGGTTGGTCCGGGCGATGAGCACGGCCAGGGGGTCGATGTCGACGCCATAGAGCAGCTCGGGGCGGGCGGTGCCGGCGTTGACGAGGAAGGCTCCGCTGCCGCAGCAGGGGTCCAGAAAGCGCTCCCCCGGGCCGAGGGCGAGCCCGTCCAGCAGGTACCGGACCACCTCGGCGTGCGTGTAGTAGAGGCCGAGGGCGTTGCGCAAGCCTTCGGGCTGGAGCGACTGGTAGAGGAATCCGAGCACGTCGTCCGGCGTGTCCCATAGTCCTTCGGGCACGCTGATGGGCACGGCCTTCAGTCGGGCGTAGTCGGCCAGGGACCCGGCGGCGCCCCGCCGGCCATAGACGCCGCAATGCTTGAGCCGGTCGACGCAGAGCGTGTAGATGATGTCGTCGACGGGGCAGGGGCACCGGCGGAGGCTTTCCAGGAACGTCCGGGCCACGGGGGAGTGCAGGTAGCCCGCCGCGACCACCTTCCGGTTGGACAACCGCTTGTTGGCGCGCTGCGTCAGCTTGCCCGAGGTGTCGCTTTGCAGCCGCGCCCAGTTTCTGGCCGTGGCCGCGCTGACGGGTTTGGCGGCCGGCGTTGTGAGTGGGATATGTGTCATAATGCCCTGCAAAGATAATAAAAAAAAGCTGATTGGCCAATTTTTTGGCCTGGCGTTGGTTTCACTCCTGCCGCACGAACTGCGTGGGCGTCATGCCGCACACGTTCTTGAAGGCGCGCACGAAGTTGCTGTAGTCGGAGAAGCCGCACCGCTCGGCCACGTCGTTGAAGCCCAGTCCGGGCTTTGTGGCGAGCAGCCGCTGTGCCTTCTTGATTTTGATGCGCTGGATGTATTGGGCGGGCGTGTAGCCGGTGAGCGCCGAGAGCTTGCGGTTGAACTGCCCGTAGCTCATGCACAGCTGCGAGGCCACGGCGCCCACGTCGGCACTCTTCCGGCCATTGAGCATGAGGTAGACATAGGCAGTCACCTTGTTCAGAAACCGGCGGTCGGCCTCGGAGAGCCTGGCGGCCGTGGCCACGCCGTCGTCGTCGGCCGTGGGGTGAGCCATGTTGTCGCGCAGCGCCTGTCCGAACTTCTCCCTGAGCCTCCTCCTTTGCTCGAGCAGGGCCTCCACCCTTGTGCGCAGTTCCTCGCTGTTGAACGGCTTGGCCAGATAGGCGTCGGCGCCAGCCTTCAGTCCCTCTATGCGGTCGGCCTCCGACACCTTTGCGGTGACCACGATGATGGGGATGTGGCTTGTGAGCTCGTTGCTCCGGATGCTCCGGCACAGTTGCAGTCCGTCCATCTCGGGCATCATCAGGTCGGTGATGATGATGTCGGGCATCCACTCGTGCGCCTTTTCCAGGCCATTCTTGCCGTTGCTGGCATATTCCACCCAATACTTGTCGTTCAGCCGGTTGCCTATGAAGGCGGCGATGTCGGCATTGTCCTCCACCACGAGCACGCGTGGCGAGGCCTCGTCGGGACACTCCCCGGCGGGCGCTTCGGCGGCATATTCCGGCAGGTCGGCCAGGCCGGCGGCGTCGATTGGCTTCGGGGCCTCCCCCGTTGTCGTGGCTGTGGCGGAGGCCTCTTTCCGCATGGGCAGCGCGATGTGGAAGGTGGTGCCCTTGCCCACAGTGCTGTCCACGCTGATGCTGCCGCCGAGGTTTTTCACAATCTGGTGGACCAGAGCCAGTCCCACGCCCGTTCCGATGCCCTCGCCGGCGTTGTCGGCCTGATAGAACTCCTCGAAGATGTGTGCGCGGCTTTCCTCGGGAATGCCGCGCCCGTTGTCGGCCACGTCGATGCAGACTTGCCGGTCGCGCTGCCACATGCTGACGTTCACCGTGCCTTGCCGGGTGGTGAACTTCAGGGCGTTGGAGAGCAGGTTGCCCACCACCTTATTAATATAGTCGGGCACGAAGTCGGTGTAGATGCTCTTCTCGCGCGCGATGAACTGCAGCTTGATGCCCAGGCGCCCGGCGTAGTTGGTGAACGTCTCCACAATCATGGCCACATAGGCCACGATGTCGCCGTGGTGCCATTGGGGCGAGCCTATTTTCGATTTGATTTTCGAGATGTCGAGCAACTGGTTGATGAGTCTGAGCATGCGCTGCCCCTGGCGTTCGATGGTCGCCCCCATGTCCTGTGCCTCGTCGGCTGTTGTCCCGGGCTGCTGCAGGTCGTGGCTGAGGCCGAGGATGACGGTGAGCGGCGTGCGGAACTCGTGGGTGATGTTGCGGAAGAATGTCTCCCGCATGCTGTTCAGCTTCTTCAGCGATTTGTAGCTGCGTGAGCGCAGCCTGC
>CAZVWX010000092.1:0-6339 GCA_964631105.1 uncultured Prevotella sp.
GCTGCAGGCCGACGCAGCCCTCGACGCGTCGGTGGGCGAGCGCAAGGCGCCGGGCAGCGAGATTGCCGGAAAGGCCAACGTGCTCGTCGTGCCCAACCTGGAAGTGGGCAACATCGGCTACAAGCTCGTGCAGCGCCTGGGCGGGGCCATCGCCATCGGCCCCATCCTGCAGGGCATCGCACGCCCCGTGAACGACCTGAGCCGCGGATGCTCCGTCGACGACATCTACTACATGATTGCCATCACGGCCTGCCAGGCGCAGGACGCCAAGAAGCAGTGACGCGGGCGCAAGCGTGTCGCGAAGAAATCACTTTTGTATAACTGTATAACTCAAACTTTCTATTCAGTATGAAAATCCTGGTATTGAACTGTGGCAGTTCATCCATCAAATACAAGCTCTACGACATGGACAACGAGGCCGTGCTGGCCCAGGGCGGCGTGGAGCGCATCGGCATCGACAACGCCTTCATCAAGGTGAAGCTCGACAACGGCGGGAAGAAGCAAATCTTCCGCGACCTGCCCACACACAAGGAGGGCGTGTCCCTGGTGTTCGAGGTGCTCCTCGATCCGGAGATTGGAGCCATCAAGAGCCTCGACGAGATTGACGCCGTGGGCCACCGCATCGTGCAGGGCGGCGACCTCTACGAGAAGAGCTGCCTCGTGACAAAGGAGGTGGAGGACGGCATCGAGAGCCTCTGCGACCTCGCGCCGGTGCACAACGCCGGCCACCTGAAGGGCATCCGCGCCGTGGATGCCCTCATGCCCGACACGCCGCAGGTGGTGGTGTTCGACAACGCCTTCCACAGCACCATGCCCGACTATGCCTACCTCTATGCCGTGCCCTACGAGCTCTACGAGAAGTACCACGTGCGCCGCTACGGATTCCACGGGACGAGCCACCGATACGTGTCGCACCGGGTGTGCGAGATGCTCGGCGTGGACATCAAGGAGCAGCGCATCATCACCTGCCACATCGGCAACGGGGCCAGCGTGGCCGCCATCAAGGGCGGCAAGGTGGTCGACACGTCGATGGGACTCACGCCCCTGGCCGGACTGATGATGGGCTCGCGCAGCGGCGACATCGACCCCTCGGCCGTGACCTATCTCATGGAGAAGCTCGGCAAGCAGCCGCAGGAGATGGCCGACTTCCTGAACAAGGAGAGCGGCGTGCTGGGCATCTCGGGCGTGTCGTCGGACATGCGCGACGTGGAGAGCGCCGCCGCCGGGGGCAACAAGCGGGCGCAGCTGGCCCTGAAGATGTACAACTACCGCATCAAGAAGTACATCGGCTCGTATGCCGCAGCCATGGGGGGCGTCGACATCATCGTCTGGACGGCCGGCGTCGGCGAGAACCAGGTGTCCACGCGCGAGCAGGCTTGCGACGGACTGGAGTTCCTGGGCATCAAGATTGACAAGCAGAAGAACGCGCAGGTGCACGGCCAGGAGGCCGTCATCTCGACACCGGACTCCAAGGTGAAGGTGGTCGTGGTGCCTACCGACGAGGAAATCGTCATCGCACGCGACACGAAGGAGCTGGTGGAAGGCATGAAGAAGTAACTGCCGCAACACGGGGAAGAGGGTGCGCCAAGGTTCTGGCGCACTTCTTTCTTGGCGCTCTTCATCAGCGTTTGCTTGCATCCAACGTGCCCACCTTATATTAATAAAAGAACCAGGAATCTTGCCAAGGCCTGGTAGCGTCGTTGCAAAGGCCTTGTAATATTCGGGGCATTGTCATGGTTGGGACGATTGCGGACACTCATTTTGAATGGAAACGCCGCCGGGGGCTGATGCCTGGCGGTGTGAGCGTAAAAACAGGAATCATGCAAGACAAGATTGTGACGTTCGGCGAATTGCTGCTCCGGCTGTCGAAGCCCGGCATGCAGCGCCTTTGCCAGGGCAACGCCTTCACCGGCGACTACGGTGGCAGCGAGGCCAACGTGGCCGTCTCGCTGGCCTGTCTGGGCGACGGGGTGACCTTTCTCACGCGCCTGCCGCGCAATGTCGTGGGCGACGCCGCCCTCATGCACCTGCGCAGCTTCGGCGTCGACGTGGCCCACGTGGTGCGCGGGGGCGACCGGCTAGGCTCCTACTATTTCGAGAAGGCGGCGGCCATGCGCGACTCCCACGTGGTCTACGACCGCAAGGACTCTTCCTTCTACACGCTCCGCCGTGGCATGGTGCCGTGGCACGAGGCCTTGCGGGGAGCCGCGCTCTTCCACTGCTCGGGCATCACCTGCGCCATCAGCGAGGAGGCGATGCGGGCCACCTTCGACGGGGTGGACGTGGCCGACAGGATGGGGCTCGTCATCTCCTGCGACATCAACTACCGCAAGAACCTTTGGAACTACGGAGCCGATGCCCACGACGTGCTCTTCCGTCTGCTACAGCACAGCGACATCATCTTTGGCGACCAGAACGAATGGGAAGTGGCCGGCGGCGTCGCCCACATCCCCTTCGACGCGACATCGGCCGACTACGCCGTCGACCGCCGGGCCTACCTGGGCTATTTCCGCACGATGCACGGCCTCTTTCCGCGCTGCCGCAAGATGATTATGGCCTTGCGCAACCAGCTGGAGAGCACCCGCCACATCCTCACCGGACTTCTTTACGACGCGGCCGCGGACACGCTCTGCACGGCCCGCCTCTACGACATCGAGCCCGTGGTGGACCCCATGGGCGTGGGCGACGCCTTTGTCGCCGCCTATATTCACGCCTTCCGCCGCTGGGGCGACGACAACCAGCGGTGCCTGGACTTCGGACTTTCGGCCAGTGCGATGAAGAACACCATCCCCGGCGACCAGAACTTGGTGAGCGAGAGCGAGATTGTTGCCAACATTTCCAGTACCGGCGGACGCATCCAGCGCTAGCGCCCCGGTAGCTGATATGGGTTGCGAGGGCTCCCCCTTGTGGCGGAACGGCCCCTCCCGCCGCGCTGAGGCTGCCTGCGCTAGGGTCTCCAGCCCCGGCGGATGGCTTCGACGATGTCGGCCGGAGCCTCGCCGCAGTCGAGGCGGGCCTTCATGAAGTCCATGTAGGGTGCGGCGTGGCTGAAGAAGCGGCGGTAGCCGTGGCAGAGATAGTTCAGTCCGGGCTCGCCGTCGTCGCTGAGTGCGAACCTGTTCTTGGGGCATTCGCCGTGACAGGCGAAGAGCCACCGGCACGCCTTGCACTGTCGTGGCAGGCCGTTGCGCTTGGCCAGGCCGAAGGCACGCTGCCGCCGGCTGTTGAGCAGGGCCGTGAGTGGTGTTTCATGGAGGTTGCCAAGGCGGTATTCGGGATAGACGAAGTGGTCGCAGCAGTACACGTCGCCGTTGAACTCCAGTGCGGCGGCGTTGCCGCACGTCGCCGAGAGCGCGCACACGCCGGGCTGAGCTCCGGCCCAGTTGGCCAGTGTGGCATCAAAGAGTTGCACGAACCACGTTCCCACGTCGTGGCCGACCCACTCGTCGAAGACGGCGCATGTGAAGTCGCCCCATTGTTCCGGCCCGATGGAGTAGGGCGAGAGCCGTCCCAGCCGGTCGCTGTCCACCACGGGCGTGAACTGCAGGTAGTGGCAGCCGATGGACTTGAAGAAGTGATAGAACTCCACGGGATGTCGCACGTTGACGCTGTTCACCGTGGCCATGGCGTTCCACTCCACGCCGTGCCTGTCTAGCGTTTCGGCGGCCCTCATCACCCTTCCGAAGGTTCCCCTGCCGGCAGGCGTGCGGCGGAGGGCGTCGTGCAGCCGTTCCGGGCCGTCGATTGACAGGCCCACGAGCCATCCGTTGTCGTGAAGGAACGAGGCCCAGGCGTCGTCGATGAGCGTTCCGTTGGTCTGGATGCAGTTGTCTATTTGCCTTCCTCCCGCGTGCTTCTGCTGCAGGCGCATGACCCTTTGGTAGAAGCTGATGGGCCTGAGCATGGGCTCGCCGCCGTGCCAGGTGAAGAGCACCTGCGGTGTGGGCTGGCTGTCGATGTACTGCTTGACGAACTCCTCAAGCGTGCGGTCGTCCATCAGCAGGCGCCCCGGCGCGTGCGGCCCGTGGCCGTCGTCCCCACCATCCCCGTACATCTCCGCTTTCGACAGATAGTAGCAGTAGTCGCAGCGCAGGTTGCAGCGTGGTCCGGCCGGCTTGGCCGTCACGTAGACGGGGCGGATGAATGGGTTCAAGGCTTGCATGGGGCAGGGTCGGTGGGTCGGTTGCGGGTTGGCGGGGCTTTCCCCCTGCTGCAAAGGTAGCCCGTTTTCCTTGATTCTCCAAGCGCGTGCCCCGCTTTTCTCCGTCGCGGGCACAAAAAAACCGGCCAGCCTTTCACAAGGCGGGCCGGAAGAGAATTCTATGGATCTGTATCTTTTTACGCTTAAAAAAACTCCATGAAATCAAAACATTAACCTAATCATCATATAACCTAAACGTAACCTAACAAACGTAATCTTCTTGTTTCTTTCTGCTTGCAAAGTTAAAGCAAAACTCCGACTAATGCAAGATATTCAAGTTAAATGGATTGAAAGTAAATGAAAGCCCTTAAAATTAAGGTTAAGAATGTTAATTGTTAACGTTTAAGGTGAAAGATAGTTGAATGATGATTTCGAATTGTTAATGATTTCGTGGCCGCTTCCTCCCGCCTAGGGCTGCGACTCGCCCTCGACGTATTCTTCGAGGAACATGTGCTCGCCGTCGAACATGGCGTAGGTGTATTGCCATATCCAGTCGCCGAGGATGATCATGCGCGTCTTGCGGCTCAGCATTAGGTCGAGCTCGATGTGCCGGTGCCCGTAGATGAAGTAGTCGATGTCGGCGTGCGTCGTCATGTAGTTCTTGGTGAACCTCACCAGCGGCTCGCGGTCCTCGCCCATATAGGGCGGCTCCTTGCCGTCGGCGCGTTTCATGCGGCTGTGCTTGGCCCAGTTGAGCCCCAGGGCCATGCCCCAGCGCGGGTGGATGCTGTTGAGCAGGCGCTGGCACGTGCGGTTGTGGAACACCCATCTGAGCAGCTTGAATCCCCCGCCGTCGTCGCCCAGGCCGTCGCCGTGGGCCAGGAAGAACACCTTGCCGTAGATTTCCGTGGTCAGCGGGGCCTTGTGCACGGTCAGTCCGCACTCCTCCTCCAGGTAGCCGTAGGTCCAGATGTCGTGGTTGCCGGTGAAGAAGTGCACCTCCACGCCGTTGTCGGTGAGCTCGGAGAGCTTGCCCAGGAAGCGCGTGTATCCTTTCGGGACGACATACTTGTACTCGTTCCAGAAGTCGAACATGTCGCCCAGGAGATAGACCGCCGCCGCCTTCTCCTTGATGGAGTCGAGAAATCTCACGATGCGCCGCTCCTGCATTCTGGCGTGCGGGATGGCCCATGAGCCCAGGTGGGCGTCGCTCAGGAAATAAACGTTCTTCCTCATACCTTAATATATATAGGGATGTGTGCTCTTGCCGTGGCGGTGCTAGTCGAAGCCGAGCTCCACGCGCGCCTCCTCGCTCATCATGCTCTGGTCCCACGCGGGCTCGAAGACGAGGTTCGCGTTGGCGCCCTTCACGCCGTCCACGCTCTCCACCTTGGTGCGCACGTCCTCGAGGATGAAGTCGGCCGCGGGGCACGAGGGCGCGGTGAAGGTCATGTCGATGTCGACGTTGCCGTCGTCGCCCACGTCGATTTTGTAAATCATGCCCAAGTCCCAGATGTTCACGGGAATCTCGGGGTCGTAGACTGTCTTCAGCACGTCGACGATGCGCTCTTCTATCTTTGTTTTCTGTTCTTGCGTCATGTTTTCGGGTGTGTCGCTTTCTTGTTTTCGTGCGCCGCCGTGGCGCCGGTGCGGGCGCGTCGTGGCGGGCGTCGTCCCCGCGCCCCGGCCCCGTGCCGCCGTTGTGGGCGCGGCTTCGTTTGCAAAGCTAATGTTTTTCTCTCGATTGTGCAAGTTTTTTGCCCGTTTTTATGCGGGGCTCCCTGGGTGCGCGTGCCCGTGTGCGTGCCCGGCAGCGGCTTGCGGCGGTGCGGTCAGAGCCTTCCGTGCTCGCGGTAGCTGTAATAGCTGCCGTCGGTCACGATGACGTGGTCCATGAAGTAGATTCTCATGATGTCGCACGCCTTGCGTATGCGCTCGGTGAGCTGGTCGTCCTGCCGGCTTGGCCTTGTGTTGCCGCTCGGGTGGTTGTGGCTGGCGGCCAGCACGGTGGCCCCGGCCAGGATGGCCTCGCGCATGATGATGCGTATGTCGACGGCGGTTTCGGTGATGCCGCCGTGCGATATTCTCACGCTCTTGATGAGCTTGTAGTTCTGGTTCATGAGCAGAATCCAGAACTCCTCGGTGTCCAGGTCCTGCATCTTGGAGTGCAGCAGGTTGTAGACGGCGGCCGGCGAGCT
>CAZVWX010000093.1:0-6278 GCA_964631105.1 uncultured Prevotella sp.
ATTCCCCATCAGCGAAACGGCCGGAAGCACGGCCCGGAACCCAAAAGCCCGGCCCGGAACCCAAAAGCACGGCGCTCCGGGCAAGGACCCGGCACGGCTGATGCTCCGCCTCCCGGGCGGGGCCGCCATGCCCCGGGCGGCCCCGCCCTTGGGAACGCCGTTTTTCCCCCTTCGATTTCGCTGCCCGGCTTTTCATCGTTCGCTAAGTAGCTTTTCATCGTTCGCTGCCTGGCAAAAGACCTTTTGCTATAAGATTACAACATCAGCAACGGCCTTGCCGCCCCGCGGGAACACTGCTGAAGCCCCGCGGGAACACTGCTGAAGCCCCGCGGGAAAACTGCTGAAACCCCGCGGGAAAACTGCTGAAACCCTGCGGGAACACTGCTGAAGCCTCGCGGGAGAGCATGAAACCATACGGACACCGGGAGCACCAACAACCGGCCAGCCGTGCCGCCATCCGACGATTCCATGGCCGGCGGCCGGCACGCGCCGCGCCCGCCTTGCCGGCGCGGGCTCTTCGCAAGGCGCGCCAGCCTTGCGAAGAGCCCCCAAAAAGGAACAAAAAGGAGGCGGAGAACGTTTTTTTTCGTTATTGTTGCGTAATATTCCCAAAATTATTGCTAACTTTGCGGACGCTTAGGCGGAGCAGCTGTCCGCCCATCCCGGAGCGAAACAACAAATAACGTTATAACCTTATGAATTTCACTTTGTTAATTACCGTATTGCTCACGGCTGTCACCTTGGTTGTCGGCGCCTATGTCGTTGCCAAGCTGATTGGTCCGCGGTCGTACAATCCGGTAAAGGGTGAGCCCTTCGAATGCGGTATCCCCACACGCGGAAGCAGCTGGATGCCGCTCCATGTGGGCTACTACCTCTTTGCCATTCTCTTCTTAATCTTCGACATCGAGACGGTGCTCCTCTATCCCTGGGCCGTCGTGGTGAGGCAGTTTGGGGCCATGGCTCTGGTGAGCATCTCCTTCTTCCTGCTCGTGTTGGTATTTGGCCTGGCCTACGCCTGGCGGAAAGGAGCGCTGGAATGGAAGTGAGAAACCCGCATATCAAGAGCATTCCCTACGACGAGTTCAAGGACAACGACACGCTGGAGAACATCGCCAGCGAGCTCAACGACGGCGGCGTGAACGTCGTCCTGGGGAGCCTCGACCAGATGATCAACTGGGGGCGCAGCAACTCGCTGTGGTCGCTCACCTTCGGCACATCCTGCTGCGGCATCGAGTTCATGGCCGTGGGATGCGCCCGCTACGACTTCTCGCGCTTCGGATTCGAGGTGACGCGCAACTCGGCGCGGCAGGCCGACCTGATCATGTGCGCGGGAACCATCACCAACAAGATGGCGCCCGTCTTCAAGCGGCTCTACGACGAGATGGCGGAGCCCAAATACGTCGTGGCCGTGGGCGGATGCACCATCTCGGGCGGCCCGTTCAAGAACAGCTACAGCGTGGTGCGCGGCATCGACCAGATTGTGCCCGTCGACGTCTACATTCCCGGATGCCCCCCGCGCCCCGAGGCCATCCTCTACGGCATGATGCAATTGCAGCGCAAGGTGAAGGTGGAGAAATTCTTCGGCGGCGCAAACCACAAGATGACCCGCCAGGAGCGCGAGGAAAGCATGGGCCTGGGCGGGCTCCACGGCATCAGCAACGAAAACCTCTCGGGAGCCAAAATCGGCAACAAGGAGCCCATCATCGTGACCGCCTCGCCCAACAAGCAGGAAGTGGAAGCCCTGGGCAAGGAGCTCGACGCTCTGGAGAAGGAGGGGGCCGAATACGCCGTACACAAGCACGAAGGCGGCAATGAGACCAGCAATTCATAATATAATAAGGTAAGAGATAATGAAACTAGACAATCAAGTATTCGGTTTTGACAGCTTCCTCGACGAAATGAAGAAGCTGAAGACGGAAAAGCATTTCGATTACCTTGTAACCATCGTCGGCGAGGACTTCGGCCCCGACGAGGGACTGGGCTGCATCTACATCCTGGAGAACACGCAGAGCCACGAGCGCGTCTCGGTGAAGCTGATTGCCAAGGCCGTGGGCGGCGACTACGTCATGCCGTCGCTCTACCACGTATGGGCCGACAGCGACCTGCTCGAGCGCGAGGTGTTCGACTTACTCGGCATCAAGTTCCTCGGCCATCCCGACATGAGGCGCCTCTTCATGCGCTCCGACTTCCAGGGATTCCCCCTGAGGAAGGACTTCGACATGAGCCCGGAGCACAACCAGTTCCCCATGACCGACGAGCCCGAAAGCGACTGGACGTCGGAATGGAACCTCACGCCCGAGGGCGAGCTCGTGGAAACCAGGCACCGTCTCTTCGACGACGACGACTTCGTCATCAACTTCGGTCCCAACCACCCGTCCACACACGGCGTGCTCCGCCTGCAGACGGTGGTCGACGGCGAGACCATCAAGCGCATCTATCCCCACCTGGGATACATCCACCGCGGCATAGAGAAGATGATGGAGGGCATGACCTATCCGCAGACGCTCGCCCTGACCGACCGGCTGAACTACCTCTGCGCCATGCACCACCGCCACGCGCTGGTGGCCGTCATCGAGGAGGCCATGGGCATCGAGCTCAGCGACCGAATCCACTACATCCGCACCATCATGGACGAGCTGCAGCGCATCGACAACCACCTGCTCTTCCTGGGCACGTGCGCACAAGACCTCTCGGCCCTGACGGCGTTCCTCTACTGCATGCGCGACCGCGAGCACGTGCTCAACGTGATGGAGGAGACCACGGGCGGGCGGCTCATACAAAACTACTACCGCATCGGCGGACTGCAAGACGACATCGACCCCAACTTCGTGAGCAACACCAAGAAGCTCTGCGACTACCTGGAGCCCTTCGTGCAGGAATACCTCGACGTCTTCGGCGACAACGTCATCACCCACCAGCGCCTCGAAGGCGTGGGGGCCATGGGCCTGGCCGACTGCATCGACTACGGCGTGACCGGACCGGCCGGAAGGGCCGCCGGATGGCACAACGACGTGCGCCGGAACCATCCCTACGACCTCTACGACAAAGTGGAATGGAAGGAAATCACAGGCACGGCCGGCGACTCGATGGAGCGCTACATGATTCACATCAACGAGCTCTACCAGAGCATCAGCATCATCCGCCAGCTCATCGACAACATTCCCCAGGGCGACTTCTACATCAAGCAGAAGCCGGTCATCAAGGTGCCCGAGGGGCAATGGTTCACGAGCGTCGAGGGCGGCGCCGGCGAGTTCGGCGTCTATCTCGACAGCCGGGGCGACAAGAGCCCCTACCGCGTGAAGCTCCGCCCCATGGGGCTCACCCTCGCCGGAGCCTTCGACAAGATGCTCCGCGGACAGAAGATCGCCGACCTCATCGCCACGGGCGCCGCCATCGACTTCGTCATTCCCGACCTCGACCGGTAGGCCAAAGCTTTACGGAAACAAAAGAAAAACCCAACAAAGAATAAACATTCAGCCAAATGTTTGATTTCAGTATCGTTACGAAATGGTTCGACGGGCTCCTGCGCGACACCTGCGGGCTCCCCAGCTTCTGGACCATCCTGATAGAATGTGTGCTGGTGGGGCTGGTCGTGCTCACGCTCTACGCCCTCATCGCCATGTTCATGATTTACTTCGAGCGCAAGGTGTGCGCCTGGTTCCAGTGCCGCCTCGGCCCGATGCGCGTCGGCCCGTGGGGCGTGTTCCAGGTGGTGGCCGACGTGCTGAAGATGCTCATCAAGGAAATCTTCGGCGTCGACCGCTCCGACAAGCTGCTCTACGTCGTGGCCCCCTTCCTCACCATCATCGCCTCGGTGGGCACGTTCTCATTCCTGCCGTGGAACAAGGGGGCCGTGGTGCTCGACTTCAACGTGGGCGTCTTCATGGTCACGGCCATCAGCAGCATCGGCGTGCTCGGCGTGGTGCTCGCCGGATGGGGCTCCAACAACAAGTACTCGGTGGTGTCGGCCATGCGCGGCGCCGTGCAGATGATTTCCTATGAGATGAGCCTCGGCCTGTGCATGATTACGGCCGTCGTGCTCACGGGCACCATGCAGCTCTCGGGAATCATCGAGGCACAGACGGGCCCGTGGAACTGGCTCATCGTCCAGGGGCACATCCCCGCCATCATCGCCTTCCTCGTGTTCCTCGTCGCCGGCAACGCCGAGGCCAACCGCGGCCCGTTCGACCTGGCCGAGGCCGAGAGCGAGCTCACCGCCGGCTACCACACCGAATACTCGGGCATGGGCTTCGGCTACTTCTACCTGGCCGAATACCTCAACCTCGTGGTCATCTCCGGACTCGCCGCCACCATCTTCCTCGGCGGCTGGGCGCCGCTCAACATCGGCGTCGCCGGCTTCGACACCGTGATGAACTACATCCCGGGCTTCGTCTGGTTCGCCGCCAAGACGCTGCTCGTCATCTGGCTGCTCATGTGGGTGCGCTGGACATTCCCCCGCCTGCGCATCGACCACATCCTGAAGCTGGAGTGGAAGTACCTCATGCCCCTCATGCTGGCCGTCCTGGCCGTGATGACCACGTGCGTGGCCTTCGGGTGGACACTTTGACACATAATCCCAAAAAACAAAAACAAAACAAGATATGTCTAATTCATATTTCGGCGAGATAGGCTCGGCGCTCAAGACCCTGGCCACCGGACTGAAGGTGACCATGCAGGAATACTTCACGCCCAAGAGCACGGAGCAGTATCCCGAGAACCGCAAAACGACGCTCCACGTCTCCAAGCGGCACCGGGGCCGGCTGGTGTTCAAGCGTGTCACCGAGGCCGAGGCCGACGACCCCAAGCTGAAGGCCCGCGGGCTCAAAGTGGGCGACTACAAGTGCACGGCGTGCACGATGTGCGAGAAGGCGTGCCCCAACGCCACCATCAAGATTACGGCTCACATGGAGGCCGACCCCGAGACGGGACGGAAGAAGAAGCAGCTCGACGACTACCAGTACGACCTGGGCGACTGCATGTTCTGCCAGCTGTGCGTGAACGCATGCAACTTCGACGCCATCGAGTTCACCAACGACTTCGAGAACGCCGTCTTCGACCGCTCCAAGCTGGTGCTCCACCTCGACAAGGAGGTCTACCAGGGCGGCTCGCTCCCCAACCTCATCGACGGCGGGGCCCCGCTCGAAATCGGAAAGTTCAACACCAAAACCAAGTAAGCTGATTATGGCAAATATCGTAATGTTTTGCATCTTGGCTGTAATCATCCTTGGTTCAGCCTTCATGAGCGTGATGACGAAGAGCATCATGCGGGCAGCCCTGTTCCTGCTCTTTGTCCTCTTCGGGGTGGCAGGCCTCTACTTCCTGCTCGACTACACCTATCTCGGCGCAGCGCAAATCAGCATCTACGCGGGCGGCATCACCATGATGTACGTCTTCGCCATCCAGCTGGTGAGCAAGCGCAGCCTGCAGAACCTCGTCGAGAGGTTCAAGGGCGTGCGCGTCGCCCACGGAGTGCTCGTCTCGGTGGCGGGCCTGGCCACGGTGCTGTTCGTCATGTTGAAAAACCACTTCATCTTCGCCGCCGCAAGCCAGCCCGACACGGAAGTGCCCATGGCACAGATTGGCGAGGCACTGGTGGGAAGCGGGAAGTACGGCTACGTGCTTCCGTTCGAGTTCATCTCCATCTTCCTGCTGGCCTGCATCATCGGCGGGGTTATGATTGCAAGAAAGGAGGATAAGAAATGATACCCGTTGAATGCTACATCGTGCTGAGCACCGTGCTCTTCTTCCTCGGCGTCTTTGGCTTTGTCACGCGCCGCAACCTGATTGCGATGCTCATCTCCATCGAGCTCGTGCTCAATGCCGTCGACCTGAACTTCGCCGTCTTCAACCGGCTGCTCTTCCCCGGACAATTCGAAGGCATGTTCTTCACCTTGTTCTCCATCGGAGTGAGCGCCGCCGAGACCGCCGTGGCCCTGGCCATCATCATCAATGTTTACCGCAACTATCATAGCGACCAAGTGAACAGTATCGAGAACATGAAATTCTAGCATTGAGCCATTATGGAATACAGTTATTCATATCTAATCCTTCTGCTCCCATTCCTGAGCTTCCTCCTTCTTGGCCTCTTGGGAATGAAGATGAAGAAGCCCGTAGCCGGACTCATCGGCACCGCCGTGGTAGGCGTGCTGTGGTGCATGAGCCTCTACACGGCCTACGAATATTTCTTTGCCGCCGGCCGCGACGCCTCCACGGGACTCTACCCCACGGTGACGGTGTTCAACATCACGTGGCTGAAGTTCACCGAGCTGCTTACGTTC
>CAZVWX010000094.1:0-6267 GCA_964631105.1 uncultured Prevotella sp.
CGAGCCGCGTGTTGACCCACTCCATGAGCGACTGCATGCGGGGATAGATTTGCCTGACGAAACGGGCGTCGCCGGTGTAGAGATAGTAGTCGTAGACGGAGTTGAACCAATAGAAGGTGTAGTCGAGTATGGTGTTGATGTGCTGCCTCACGGGGTCCTTGCCGCGCAAGGCCCAGATGGTGCTCTTCACCACGGGGGCGTCCATGAACACGTAATAGTTCATCAGATAAGACTGGATGGCGTCGCCCGACCACATCCACCGGTCGCGCTTGATGCCCTCGATCATCACCTCCCGGTCGGTGAGGTGGAGCGTGTAGGCCGCCACGTCCCAGATGTGGTTCAGCAGGGTGTCGCTGCAGACAAAGCTTCCCCGGCGGGGCAGGGCCTTCATCTCGCGCTGCAGGGACACGCTGTCCACGCTCACTCCCCCCTCGCACACCACGCCGACCCAGCGCATGGCCCGCGAGCAGGCCAGCCGGTAGCTGCCGCCGCGCCGCGCCGACACCACCCACGGTTGCTCGTCGACGATGCTGTCGGCCGCGAAGGTGACGCGGTCGACGAGATAGGCATGCCGCTTGTCGCGCGCCTCGGCCGGGCTCTCGCCATAATAGATGCTCACCCGGCCGTTGCCGCTCACGCCGTTGAGCTGCAGATAGCCCATGGCCTCGCGGTCGAAGGCCACAAAGAGGGTGTTGCCCTCGCGCGATGTGGATGCGGGGCCGACGGCGGCCGTCGGCAGACGGTAGGCCGACGGCCGCTGGCCTACGCCGGCGAAGACGGGCCGCCCCTGGGTGTCGGTCCAGGTGTCGGCGGGCCAGGCGTCGGCATAGTTGCTCACCGTCCACGTGGTGTCGCTGGCCACGGCCCGCCCCTTGAGCCACAGGCAGGGGGGCGAGGCCAGATTGCGCACGCTGACGCGCACCACATGCCGGCCCCCCGGGATGACGAACTGTCGGGGCATGCCGAAGACGTAACGCTTGTCCACCTTGATGCCGAACTGCCCCTCCGCGCTGATTTCCACCGTGTCGGGCCTGTCGAGCTCGACGGTTTTCGAGAACTCCACCGTGGGCCAGTGGGTGTCGTTGCGCCAGAAGGCGGGATAGAAGGCGCCGTTCTCGGTGCGCAGGCTGTTGATGCGGTTGCCCATCCAGATGTCCATGTCGCCGGGATACCATATCCACACTTGGGCCATGGCCCATTGCCAACAGCAGAGGAGGGCGCAAAAAAAGGTCGTTCGCTTCATGCTCATTTTCTACGGGGTTGCTGGTAAATCATTCTTTTGTTTTGCAAATTTACATTTTTTCTTTAAAACAAAGCAACGCCTTCCATCTTTTATTGCCTTCTCCGCCGAAAATTCATCTTCTCTGCTCCTTCCTTTTGTCGGGCAATCACGCCTTTTCCTGCCCGGCAAGGTCGGGTGTGGGCTGGATGAGCGGGAAGCCCGCCCCGCTCATCACTTGCAAGAGAGGGCGTATCCTGTTCTGGAACAATCTTTTCTGAGGCATCCGTCGCAGCGACGCATGTGCCGGCAATGGTGTCAAGCGGACGCTTCACACATATGAAGCGTCCGCTTGACATCAAAAGACGAGCCATGAAAGCTGATGACACTCCCATGGCCGTCGTTGAGCGAAAGACATCTGAAGAAGATGTCTTGTCTTACTTTACAATAAACTTCCTGCCATTGCAGACATAGACACCCTTGGCCAGGCTGCTGATGGAAGCGGCATTGTCGCCAACCTTCTGCCCGCTGATGCTGTAAACACCTTGGACCCCATTCTTCGCCCCGGGCTTCTGGGCCTTCAGCTCGTCAATGCCCGTCGCGTCAACATACTTAATGCCTGCATACCCTATGCGCAGAGTAGAGCTGGCCGACCCGAAGAAGAAATCGAGCGTGCCGTCTGCCGTCATGGTAAACGTGGTGCGGGTCATGCCGTTCACTCCGTTATAGTTCTCCGCCTTGAGCTGGCAAGCTGAAACCTTTGCCTTGCTTCCAACGAGCGTCATGTTGATGGTCTCGCCATCGGCATTGACATAGCTTGCATTCCCAGAAGAGACGTACACGGCGTGCTTCGTGTTGGCAACCGCCCAGTCCAGCGTCACCTGGTCGCCAGCCTTGAGGTTGAGGATTGCCACTGCTGCCATATTCTTCTTGATTGCTGTCACTTCAAGTCCTTTTTCGGTTGCGGCACGGTTGACGTTGGCCAGCGGGAAAGCGAAGCGCCCCTTGAGGTCGTTGCCCTCGAACGTGGCTGTTTCCGGATGCATTTCCGTTCCGTCCGACGTTGTCACGCCGTCAACAGAGAGTAGCGAGGGATAAACAGGCTCTGCCACGGAAGCCCATTGTGAGAACGGGAACACCTCGTCCTGGCCGCTGCCTGTATTTGCGAAGATGAACGTGTTGACAGCCCGGCCGAGGGCGCTGGTCTGCTCAATGGTGGCCGCATCGGCTTTTGCCCGATCCTCGCTATCGCTTGTGGCCGCAAGGGATGCGGCATAGTCTTTGGCAACATTGATTGCGGCCTGCAGGTCGTCCCTGCCGTTGGAGCAGCCTTTGCCGGCAAGTTTCTCCTCAGCATCGGCGATGGCGTCCATCAGTTCACGATAGATGCTGTTGTGTTTAAGGAAATTCCTGATGTCACTGCACAGGCTGTCGGCAGCGGCAGCGATGCCGTCGGGGGTGGTTTCCGTGGCATACGCCATGGTGGCCGTGCTGATGGCGGCGGCAAGGACGTCCTTGTCGTAGATGTAGGCGGTGCTCTGTGTGTATGCCGTTGCCGAATCAACAACATTTTCCAGATTGGCCTTGGCGTCGGCGAGCCTCTGCGCGTCGGCATAAGCTTCAACAGCCTCCTGTGTCAGGCCGATGGCACGCAGCTCCGTGAAGTCGAGGCTGACCACGTTTGCCACTCCATCCGGCATATAGAAGCCTACCGTTACGGGGTGCCCCTCGGTGACGTCGCTGTAGACCTCGTAGGTCGTCACCCTTGCAGTATCGACAGGGAAACACTCGGCAGAGTCGCCATTGATGAAAATCTTCATGCCACGGATGTCGTAGTTGTCCATCACATTGTTGTTCTTGTCCTTGTAGCGCAGTGCATTCGCCTTCATGGAGAACATGTATTTGCCAGCCGGCAGCAGAGTAGTGGTCTGGTATATTTTCCCCTCCTCAAGAGTGAAGCCTCCCGGCAAAGAGCGCATGATGTGATTTGTCTCGAAAGCCTTGTCTGGGCCGGCCACCTGCCATCTTGTGTTGGTCACGGTCCAAGCCTTGCCCCATGTGGTGGAAGTGCCCGATTTGATGACGCTTGTCGTGGGCAGCTCGTCGAAGTCGGGATATTTCAGATAACCGCTTACATTGACGGTGTTCCGGTCCAGGAAATCAGGTATAACCTCGGCCTCCACCGCCTTCAGCATTTCGTCCATTGTCGTCTTGTCTTCAGTGGCAAGCTCTTCTTTCAATTGGCTTATGACATCAGCCAATTGCTCCTTGCCATCGGCGAACAACGGGTTGTCGATGTAAGCCTGCAGGCGGCCAATCATCAAGTTGACCACCCGGTCGTCGGCCACCTCCTGCACTTCCAGCACCTTGAAGTTGTCGAAGCGCGTGCCTACCAGCGGGCCGTAGAAGTAGAAAACGACGTAGCCGTTGTCGGGAGCCTGGACCGAATAGGTTATGGTGTCCCATTGCGTGGAATACGACTGCGACTTGGCTATGGGCGTGGTGACGGTGGTGGAGCCATCGGTGTTGAAGAAGACGTTCTGGTAGTTCTTCACGTTGCTTCCCGAAACCGTATTGGTAGTCACGCTCTCGTCGGCCTTGACCATATATGATATGTAATAGTATTGCCCGGCTCTGACACTTACCGCCTGCATGAGCGACGAGCCCGTTCCCGGCCCGTTGTCCTTCATGGCCACATACAGGCACTGGCTTCCGTCGGGGCCGTCGTCCACCGTCTGCATAGAGTCGGGGTTGATGTCGCGTCCGCCGGCGGTAGTCCATCCGGCGGTGCCTTTGGAGAAGTCTCCGTTGGTGACGAGATTGGTGCCTGTCGAGATTTTGAACCGGCTGGGGCCAGAGTAGACATAGTCGCCGGCACTCTGCGCCGTCGCGCCAAGGGCGCAGAGGCAGGCCAAGGCTGAAAGTAATAGCTTTTTCATAATAGATAGCATGCGTGTTAATGTTTGATTACTTTTATTGCTTTGCTTCCCTTGCGTATGATGACAACGCCCGGACGGTTGGCGTTGCCAGCTGTCCGCCGTCCCGAAAGGTCGTATTCGCGCATGGTCGAGTTGGTGCCGTCCGGCTCCCCGTCCACCTCCTTGATGCCGGTGGCGTTGTCGTTGACAGCAATGTATATCGTATCGGAGAGCTCTGTTCCGAGGACATTGCCACGTGTCTTGAGCACGAAGGCATACAGCCCTGCCATATCGGGTGTGCCGCCGAGGATGAACGTCTTTTCCTCTTTGTCGAAAGAGAATGTGAAGCCACTGGGCACGCCGAAGTACCTCGCCACCTTGCCGTCCCTCAGTGTGCGGTCGACGTATACGGTGTTGCAGTTTTTCACGCGCCCGTCGACCGCAGCCATCGCCTCTCCCAACATGATGGTCTGCCGGGCCAGCGACTTGTCGTAAATCATGCGGCCGCCTACAGAGTCGGGCAGGAAATAGCCGAGGTGTGGCAGCATGTTGTAGCAGTCGTTCTGCCATGCCACGCTCATGCGGTAGAGATGGTCGTGCATGAGTGTGGGCAGACGGATGCTTGTGGGTGTGGTGGTGGAGAAGATGTTGAGCGAGCACGAGTCTTCTCTGTTGAAGTATATCACCTCCTCGCGCCAGTCGCCAAGGATGTCGGCCGAAAGGCAGGGATAGCCCTTGCCGCCCCATTGCGTTGACGCGCCGTAATAGCCGAAGTCGATGATGGTGTTGTTACTGCCGTCGGTAACCTTCGTCTTGTTGAGGAGGTTGTCGCGTGCCGTGCCGTCCCAATAGATTCGGTGCCGGTAGGCGGGCCGCGCCTTCTCATTTGAGGAGATGACGTTGCCGTTGTTGTCGTAGACATTGTAGTTGTCTGACGACCAGAACTCGAAGCCGCGTTTCTCCAGGTCTATGTCGGCCGCAATGCCCGCGCCCGTGTCGCCGTTGCCTGTGAAGTGGAGCAATATCTCGCCTGTCGCCGCGTCGTGCACGTCCCATCCGTAGGGGGCGTGTTCATGCACTTGGAATACTTCCAGGCCGGGGCGGTCGGGCATGAGGTCGGACACGTGCATGGCGTCGCCGTGGCCAAGGCCTGTGGAATAGAGCAACGAGCCGTCATGGTCGATGGTGGCGCTGCCATAGATGATCTCGTCGCATCCGTCGCCATCGACATCGGCAATGGCAAGCTGGTGGTTGCCCTGCCCGTAGGCGGTGTAGTCGGTCGACGCTCCGGAGGTGTTGGTGTGATAAATCTTTATCGTGTGCTTTCCGTTGGCGTCTGTCAGGCGTACCGTTGTAGGTGTCAGGGAAGCGTGCAGCCAGCGTGTGGAAAGCTGCTTTCCGTCGAAGTCGACAGCCCAGAGATAGCTGCAAGTGTAATATCCGCGGCACATCACCGCCGACGGGTTTTTGCCGGGTCCTTCGAGGTAGGCCACACCAGCGAGGAAGCGGTCGCCGCGGTTGCCGTAGCTGTCGCCCCAGTCGCTGTTGTAGCTGGACGCTTTTCCTGTAGAGAATCCACGGTTGGGGTTGTACCAGACGGTGTGAACCGCCTTGCCTGTCATCCCGTCGAAGACCGTGAGGAATTCGGGGCCGCTCATGTCGCGCCCCGCACTGGTGCGGTGGTCAATGCTGTTGTCGGTGGCGAGAATGGAAGCGTCTGTGGCGGCGGTTGAGACATAGTTGCCCGCTCCGTCTGTTGAGCCTGCCGCCGTCTTGCAAATCATCTCGGCGCGCCCGTCACCGTCGAAGTCGTAGACCATGAACTGGGTGTAGTGGGAGCCGGAGCGGATGTTCTTGCCCAGGTCAACGCGCCACAGCTGTTGCCCGTCAAGGGTGTAGGCGTCGAGGATGCAGTTGCCCGTATATCCGTCCTGCGAATTGTCCTTCTGGTCGGATGGCAGCCATTTCACCACCAGCTCATAGTCGCCGTCGCCGTCAAGGTCGGCGGCGCTGCACTCCTGCGGCATATAATTATAAGATGTGCCATCGGGCTCTACCCCGCTTGCCGGGCGGTTGAGCCTGACGCTCTTGTAAATGTCAGCCCAAGGCGTGACCTCGGCAGACGTCTCA
>CAZVWX010000095.1:0-6240 GCA_964631105.1 uncultured Prevotella sp.
ACTACAAGCGTCCACGCGGCATGGCCGTCGATGTCGTCGGCATATTTGCCGCCATCAAGGACGCGGTGCTCCATCACGACGGTCGCGGCGCATCCACCATCACCCAGCAGCTGGCCAAGAACATGTTCCGCGTGCGGTCGCAATACTCCACCGGACTGCTCGGCAAGATTCCGGGGCTGAAGATTCTCATCGTGAAAAGCAAGGAATGGATTATCGCCACCAAGCTCGAAACCGTCTACAGCAAGGACGAGATACTCACCATGTATGTGAACACGGTCGACTTCGGGTCGAACGCCTACGGCATCAAGACGGCCGCCAAGACCTATTTCGACACCACGCCCCAAAAGCTCACCACCGAGCAGGGGGCCGTGCTCGTGGGCATGCTGAAGGCCACCACCTACTACAACCCGCGCACCAACCCGAAAAACTCGCTCGCACGCCGCAACACCGTGCTGCGCAACATGTACACCCACGGCGACCTCACCCGGCAGGAGTGCGACTCGCTCCAGCAGATTCCCATCAAGCTGGAGTTCAGCGTCGAGGAGAACTACGGCGGACAGGCACAATACTTCCGCGAGGCCGTGGCCAACTATCTCTCGCAATGGTGCAAGGACAACGGCTACGACTTGTACTCCAGCGGGCTCAAAATCTACACCACACTCGACACCCGCCTGCAAAAATACGCCGAGGAGGCCGCACGCAAGCAAATGAAAATCGTGCAGCAGAACTTCAAGAACCACTGGGGGAAGAACGACCCCTGGGTGGACGAGAACGGCAAGGTGATTCCTGGATTCATCGAGGGAATCGCGCAGAAGCTGCCCGTCTACAAGTACTTGCAGAAAAAGTACGCGGGCAACCCCGACTCCATCCTGGCCGAGCTCAACAGGCCGCACACGGTGAAGCTCTTCGACTATGACAAGGGCGTCGTCGAGGAGAACCTCTCGACGATGGACTCCATCCGCTACATGGTGAAGTTCATGCACTGCGCCATGGTGGCCATGGAGCCGCAAAACGGGCACGTGAAGGCGTGGGTGGGCGACATCGACTTCGGCACGTGGAAGTACGACAAGGCCACGGCCATGAGGCAGCCGGGCTCCACCTTCAAGCTCTTCGTCTACACCGAGGCCATGAACCAGGGCCTCATCCCGTGCGACAAGCGGCGCGACGAGTACATCTCGATGGAGGTCTACGACAAGAAGAAGCACGAGATGGTGAGGTGGACGCCCTCCAACGCCAACGGCTCGTTCTCGGGCGACAGCCTCCCCCTGCGCACGGCCTTCGCACGAAGCATCAACTCCATAGCCGTCCGCCTGGGCCAGGAGATGGGCATCACCCGCATCATCGAGACGGCGCAGAAGATGGGCATCAAGAGCCCGCTCGACAATGAGCCCTCGCTGGCCCTTGGCGCAAGCGACGTCAACCTGCTGGAGATGGTGAACGCCTACAGCACCGTGGCCGACGACGGGCGCCACCACGAGCCCGTGCTCGTCACACGCATCGTCGACCGCGACGGCAACGAGGTGTTCAAGGGCGAGGAGACCGACGAGCAGGTCATACCCTACAAGAGCGCCTACCTCATGCAGCAGATGCTGATGGCCGGAACGCACGACGGCGGCGGCACATCGGTGAGCTTCTCGGCACAGGAGTATGCGGGCAGCTCGTTCCGCGACACCGACTGGGGCGGCAAGACGGGAACGACGAACAACCACTCCGACGCCTGGTTCATGGCCGTGAGCCCCCACCTCGTGGTGGGAGCCTGGGTGGGCGGCGAATACCGCTGCATCCACTTCCGCACGGGAGCGCTGGGACAGGGGTCGAAAACGGCATTGCCCGTGTGCGGGTACTTCGTACACGCGGTGATGGCCGACCCCAACTTCAAGCAGTACCATGGCAAATGGCCCAAGCCCAAGGACGGCGACATCACCGCCGACATGTACAGCTGCGTGACGCCCTACAGGCCGGCCACGCGCGACACGACCCGCAACGACAGCATGCGGACGACAACCGAGGAAATCCTGCTCGACGAGAACGGCAACCCCATCGCCAAGCCCGTCGACGACAACAACGCCGAGGAATACGCTCCGTCGGGGAACAACGGCCAGCAACAGCCCCAGAAGGTGAAGCCGGACCGGAAGAAGCGCACGCGCGAGGTGGACGAGCCCATCTCGTTCGACGACTTGTAGCCCGACCCCCGGCGCATCCCCGATGAACTCACGCCTTCCGAAGACCTGCCCCCCCACGACGACACATGGCGGGCCTTCGGGAGGCGGACTCCCCCACCCCCTTACACGCCATCAATACCCAACATCAAGAAAAAAGCAACATCGACAACCATTCCGCAAATATCGACCTGGTCAATCCCGAGCGGCAAGACGGGCTCCAGATGATTCTCTGGACCCGCCAGTCGGTCTTCCTTACGGGCAAGGCCGGGACGGGCAAGTCCACACTGCTGCGCTACATCGACTCGACAACCCGGAAGAAGCACATCATCCTCGCCCCCACGGGCATAGCGGCCATCAACGCCGGCGGCTCCACGCTGCACAGCTTCTTCAAGCTGCCCTTCTATCCCCTCCTGCCCAACGACGACCGGTACAGCCCCCGCCACCTGAGGGAAACCATGAAGTACAACTCGGAGAAAATCAAGATTATCCGCGAGGTGGAGCTCATCATCATCGACGAAATCTCGATGGTGCGGGCCGACATCATCGACACCATCGACAAGATCTTGCGCGTCTACGGGGGCAACATGAGGGAGCCCTTCGGCGGAAAGCAGATGCTGCTCGTGGGCGACATCTTCCAGCTCGAGCCCGTCGTGAAGCACGACGACTGGCAGCTGCTCGCCCCCTTCTATCCTTCGGCCTTCTTCTTCGACGCCAAGGTGTTCCAGCAGACACGCCTCGTGAGCATCGAGCTGAAAAAGGTCTACCGACAGCGCGACCCGCAATTCATCAGCATCCTCGACCACATCCGCACCAGCACGGTGACCAGCTCCGAACTGGAGCTGCTCAACCGGAGGGTGAGGCAGCCCGAGGCCGGGAGCGGCAAGAAGCTGGCCATCACCCTCTCGACGCGCCGTGACACGGTGGACTACATCAACCAGAAGAAGCTCGACGACCTGGACGAGCGGCCCGTCACCTTCCACGGCACCATCGAGGGCGAGTTCCCCGAGAACAGCCTCCCCACGCCCATCGACCTGGTGCTGAAGGTGGAGGCGCAAATCATCTTCATCAAAAACGACATGGACCACCGGTGGGTGAACGGCACGCTGGGCACCGTCACCGGCTACGACCTGGATGCCGACGAGCCAAGAATCTACGTCCGCACCGAGAAGGGGCAGGACGTCACCGTGGAGCGCACAAGCTGGGAGAACATGCGCTACCACTTCAACGAGACCGAGAAGAAAATCGAGGAAGAGGAAATCGGGCGCTATCTGCAATACCCCATCCGCCTGGCGTGGGCCATCACCGTGCACAAGAGCCAGGGCCTCACGTTCTCGCAGGTGAACATCGACTTCAGCGGAGGGGCGTTCGCCGGCGGCCAGACCTACGTGGCCTTGTCGCGGTGCACGTCGCTCGAGGGCATCACCCTGAAGGAGCCCCTGCAGCGGCGCGACATCTTCGTGAAGGGCGAGGTGCGGGCCTTCGCCCGCAACTACAACGACCGGAAGGCCATCGAGGGAGCCCTGGAGCAAAGCAAGGCCGACCAGGAATACCACAAGGCCATCGAGGCCTTCGACCAGGGGGACATGCAGGCCGCCCTCGACCACTTCTTCGTGGCCATCCACAGCCGCTACGACATAGAGAAGCCCCTGGCGAAAAGGTTCATCCGGAGGAAGCTGAGCGTCGTCAACAGGCTGCGCGAGGAGAACCGGCGGCTGAAGGAGGAGAACGACAAGCAGCAGGAATACCTGAAGAAACTGGCCGTGGAGTACACGCTCATGGGCAAGGAATGCGAGAAGGAGGGCATGACCAAGGCCGCCATCAGAAACTACAAGAAGGCCTTGAAGCTCTACCCCGGCCAGGCGCTGGCCAGGAAGCGGCTCAAGAAGCTGACCCGCCAGGAGCCCTCATGAACCGCCCTGCGCATTGGCAAAGGGACTAACGCACCCCGGCCCCCACAATCATTTCACAAACTTGCACACGGCCGTGCGGCCCTCGCCGTCACTGGCCTTCGCCACAAAGCATCCGGAGCCGAGGGCGCCGGCCTGCACCACGCCCACGCCGCTGTTCATGTTGACAAGCGCCGTGGACACCTTCTGGCCGCTCAGCGTGAAGATGTCGACCGACACCTGGGCCGCGCTGCCGTGAACCACCAGGCGACCCGCGGCATAGTGCAGTTGCAGAGCACCGGCCACGTCGCCGCCCGCCACGACGCGGCCCACGCCCGTGGCGGTCTGCCCGTCAACGGGCGAGCTGTAGCTCGTCAGCATGTTCTTCGCGCCGATGGTGGGGCGGCTCATCAGATAGACGCCGCTCCCGCCGTCGACATAGCGGCCCACCGTGTGCCATGCGTCGTGGGCCGGGTAGCTCAGGCTGTCGGTCCAGCTCATGTCGGCCGCCGTGAGGGCCACGACACCTCCCTCGTCGTCCAGTTTGAACGAGGTGTGCAGATACTGCTTCGTGTCGCGCTTGTCGCACCACACCACCATGTAGCCGTGCGCCGGAATCACCGTCGTGGCGCCTGTGCCGCCCTTGGCCAGCTGGCTCTTCTTCAGATTCTTCAAGCTGTTCGTCAAGTACATGCCCTCAACGTCCTGGGGCTCCGAGGTGGTGTTGTAGAGCTCCACCCAGTCGGCCTTCTTGGCGTACTCGTTCACGTAGATGTCGTTGGCCGCACTGATTTCGTTGATGCGCACCGGCGTGACGCCCGCCTTGGCGGCGTCGTCCATCGGCTCGAAGCAGGCCACGAGCGAGAAGCTGCCCTGCGGCATGTCCACTTCGGCGTCGGTGGAATAATAGGCCGAGGCGTTGCCGTCCTTCCTCCATCCTTGGAAGACGTAGCCCGCCGGAGCCGCGGCACGCAGGCGCACCGGGGCGAAGAGCTTCCCGTCGAAGCGCCCCGTCGGCACCTCGATGTCGTTCACATAGAGCGCCGCCCCCGTCACGTTGCTGCCCAGCGTGGCCGACTGCGCCTGGCTCTGCTGCACGCCCATGGCGGAGAGGTTGCACAGGGCGCTGATGCTCGTCGACAAGCGATTCTGCAAACCTTCCCTCACACCGTTAACCGACCAGTAGGGGTTTTCGTTGTTCAGCGCCATTTCGGGGGTGACGATGGCCGCGAGCGAGTCGATGACGGCGTTGGCCCGTGTCGGCTCGAACACGCTGCCGCCCATGAGGCAATAGGTGTCGATGAATTTCTTCTTGAACGTGTCGTTGGCCAGCATGTTGCGGAAGATGGTCACCATCTTGATTTCGGCCCGAATGTGGTCGACCGCGCAGCCATAGAGCAGGTCGAACGTGTAGGTCTCCTTGTTCATGAAGGTGGTGAACGGGTTGCTGTCGCTGAAGGCCCCGTCCAGGTCGAACGAGACGAAGCGGAACCGCCCGCCGTCGGTCTTCCGGAATCCCTTGATGTTGTTCTGGGGCCAGTCGTAGCTGCCCACATAGAACTCCATGGCCATGTAGTTGATGTACTCGTCGATGTCGACCAGCTGCTTGATTTCGTCATAGGCGTCCTCGTCGGCCGCATTGGCCGAGAGCGTGTACCAGAGGTTGAAGGCCTCGTCGGTGCCGCACTTCTGCACGTAGCCCGAGTCGGGGCTCATCTCGAACTGGTCGATTTCGTCGTCGTCCCATCCGTAGTTGGCAAAGACGTAATGCTTGTTGTTGGGCTCGCGCACGTTGAGCACGCCAATGTATTGTCCGTTGACAAACTCATGCACGGGCTGGTAGCTCTGCAAGTCGATGTCGACGCCCGACGTCTGTATGATGGTCTGCAGGGCGGGGTCTTTGAACCGCCCGCCGTTGTCGTTGCCCCCGTTGCGTATTTGCAGCGTCCGGTTGCGGATGAACGGCTTTGCGGTGAAGAAGGGGTAGTCGAGCCGCTTGTTGCCGCCATACTCCTTGGCCCCCTTCAGCTTGAAGGAGTGCGGGGTGTAGGCCCTGCTCCATCCGCCGCACATCTCCAGGTCGACGTCCTGGTTGATGCCCATCGTGTTGTCGGTGGCAATCCACGAGAAGTTCACCGGCCGCTCCCAGTCCATGTTCCAGTTGCAGGGCGTGGCCGAGCCGTTGCCCGGCC
>CAZVWX010000096.1:0-6217 GCA_964631105.1 uncultured Prevotella sp.
GTCTGCTGGTTCACGAAGGGCGTCTGGAGCAGCATGGGGTTGGTGCCCTCGGCCAGGATGTTCTTCATCTCGTCGTCGGTGACGGTCAGTCCGAGCTTTCCGGCTTCCTCCTCAATGATTTTGTTCGACACGTAGGTGTTCCACACCTGGTCCCTGATTTGGGTGAGCATGTCCTCGGGAACGTTGTCCAGCCCCTGCTGCACCTTCACCACGTCGGCGTATTCGTCCACCAGCTTCTGAAAGTCCTGGACGCCGATTTTCTCACCTAAGACTTCGCCGACCACCTGCCGCTGGTTGTTCTTGCTCGAATCGCAAGAGCGGAAGAATTCCTCGGCGATGAAAGCAAAGAGGCCCAGGCCGATGATGCCGACCAGGAAGACGCTCCAGCTTCTGATTTTTCCAATTGCTGCCATTTTTTAGTTGCTTTTATTTTGTTTTATTTCGTTCTTCACGTTTAGCGTACAAAATTACAGAGAATTTATCAAATATGAGCATTTTTCATTCGAAAAAACTTATTCGTCGAGCACTTTTAGCTTGACGAGCTCGATTTTCGTCATGGTGTTCTTGATGATTTTGAACTCGTACTTGCCGATGCGGACTTCCTCGTTGAGCTTCGGGAAGCTCTCGTATTCGTGCAGGATGAGCCCGCCGACGGTCATGTACTCGTCCGACTCGGGCAGCTCCAGGCCGAACATCTCGTTCACCTTGTCTATTTCGAGCCGTCCGGAGAGCACGTATTCGTGGTCGCCGATTTTCTTGGCGGTGTAGTTCTCGTTGTCGTGCTCGTCCTGGATGTCGCCGAAGATTTCCTCGACGATGTCCTCAAGCGAGACGATGCCGCTCGTGCCGCCGAACTCGTCGACCACCACGCCGAGCGACTTCTTCTGTTGCAGGAAGATTTTCATCAGCTTTTGCGCGGCCATGGTCTCGGGCACGAAGGGCATCGTGCGGATGCAGGAGCGCCACTCGTCAGGCTTGCGGAACATCTCGGAGGAGTGGATGTAGCCCACGACGTGGTCGATGTCGTTGCGGTAGACGATGATTTTGGAGTTGCCGCTCTCGATGAACTTCTGCATGAGCTCGTCGAGGCCGCAGGTCTCGTCGACGGCGTTGATTTCGGTGCGGGGCACCATGCAGTCGCGCACCTTGATGTCGGGGAAGTCGAGCGCGTTCTGGAAGATTTTCACCTCGTTGTCGATGTCGCCCTTGCCCGCGGCGTTGTCGATGCTCGACTGCACCAGGTAGTCGAGGTCCACCTTGGAGAACCCGTCGTCGTCGGCGCTGTTGTCCATTCTGATGCCCACGATGCGGAGCAGGCACTTCGAGAGGAATGTGGAGAACTTGCTGATGGGCCAGAGCAGGATGTAGAAGATGTAGGCGATGGGGGAGAAGAGCGTGAGCAGCCGGTTGGGGTTGCTCTTGAAGAAGGTTTTGGGCAGGAACTCGCCCGTGAAGAGGATGACGAGCGTGGAGAGGAGGGTGTCGAGCACCACGCGCGTGCCCGGCGCGAAGGGCCGGAAGAGGGTGGCGTCGAAGATGTCGGCAAAGAGGATGCCGTAGACCACGAGCACGATGTTGTTGCCCACGAGCATCGTGCTCACGAATCCGTTGGGATGGGCGTAGAACACGGAGATGAGCCGCTGGGCCGGGCCGTTCTTCTCCTTGTCCATCTCGGCGAGCATGCGGTTGCTCGACACGAAGGCAATCTCCATGCCGCTGAAGAATGCCGAGAGCACCATCGTGACGATGATGCCTATTATAAGAGGTAAGCCTACTGTGTCATCCATGTCGTTTGTTTCCTTTTGTCGTTCTGTGGTGTTCGGGCCGGCGCTAGTGCGTGAGCGGGATGCTGGTGTTGCGCCTTGCCGCCGGCGTGGCGGGCTGGCGCAGGTGCTGCTTCACCGAGTCGGGGGCCGTGCGGAGCGTGTCCGACGGGTTGTCGGCGCCCATGTCGCCGCGCAGGAACGAGCCGCGCGTGTTGGTCACGATGTATTTGGTCATGCGCTCGTCGCTGCGGAAGTAGGAGCCTTGCAGGGTGCGCTCGGGGGTCACCAGCCGGGAGAACTTGTGGCTGTAGAGCTCGTGCCGGTTCTCGTCCCAGAAGAGTTCCTCGCTCGAGAAGCGCAGTCCGTCCTTGGTGAGGATGCGCACGCGCCCCCGCAGTTCCCAGAGCCTCTGCTGGTCGAAGTAGTAGGCCGTGTCGCACTGGATGTAGGACTGCACGTGGAACTTCAGGTCGAATTGCTCCAGGAAGAGCCCCTTGTCGAAGGTCCACCGCGACGGGTTGCGGTTCTGGTTCACCTCCCACCGCTCGGTCACGATGCGGTATTTGATGACTCCCGAGTCGGACACGAGCGTGTTCACCCCCCACGAGGTCATCACGGCCACGGAGTCGCGGTCGTGGATGGCGGGCGCGGTATGCTCCACTTGCTCCTGGCACGACGCCAGGAGCGTCATGCAGAGCATCAGGGCGATGGCGGGGAGGGCTCTCACGGCTGCCGGTCCTTTCCTTTCCTGTGGGGTTATTTCACGCGCCACTTGGCAAACCACCTCTCGTTGAAGGTGAGCCCGATGTTGATGCGGAAGGTGTTCTCGGTGAGCAGTCCCGAGGCGGCGCGCCTCACCCATTGCCCGCTGATGTTGAGCACCGACCGGTTGTTCCAGGAGTTCATGATGGGAATGCCGAAGCCGCCGCTCACCGAGAGCTCCTTCGGCCCGTCTTGGCCGTTCACCCGGTAGTAGGGCGTGGCGTAGCTGGCCCCGAGGCGGTAGTGCACGCGCTTCAGGAAGCTGAGGGCGTTCCGGTCGGGCGTGTACTCGCAGCCCAGCGTGACTTTGGTGCGGTCCTTGTAGATGCCGCTGCGCAGCACGTAGGAGCCGTTGTCGCCCTGCGAGCTGTAGACGGGATAGTCCAGCGAGCCCCACTTCTGCAGGCTCACGTCCAGGCCTGCCTTCAGCCGCTCGTCGTGGTTGAGCATCACGCCGGCGCCGAAGGCCGACGGAATCTTGTAGGCGTCGGCAAGGTCGTAGCGTGCCGTGTCGGCCACGGTGCCGCTCGACACCACCTGCAGCACGCCGTCGGCGCCACGTGTCGGCTTGGGCGAGTAGGTGACGCCCACGGTAATCAGGTCCTTCTTGCTGACTCTGTGCGTGTATTGCGCACCCAAGTCCACCTTCCACAGGTGCACGTCGCCGCTGTAGTAGCGCGACAGCGAGCGCACGCTGCTCTCGCTGTAGGAGTTCACCACCGACCGGGAATAGTCTCCCCAGAGGTAGGACAGGTTGGCGCCCACGGCAAGGTGGGGCAGGGGTTCCCAGCCCGCACCCACGTACACCTGGTGTATGCCGCCACTGCCGTGGTAGGTGTTGGTGTAGGTGGACGACGAGCTCAGCCGGCTGGTAGAGGAGTAATCGTAGCCCACGTTGGTGAACGGCAGGATGCCGAAGCTCATTCCCAGATGCGGAATGACGCGGAAGCCGGCCACGGCGTACTCGAAGTCGGAGTTGTGGGCGTTGACTTTGTGCCCGCTTTCCGAGAAGTTGGTGATTTGCCCCGACGCTCCCACGTCGAAGATGAAGGTCAGCGAGTCCATCGCGGCGTAGGAAGCGGGGTTGATGAAGTTCACTTGGTCGCCCTCGTGAAAGGCCATTCCCAAGCCGTCCATGCCCCGGTTGAAGCCGCTGGTCTGGTCGGAGAGGATGCCCAGGCCGTATTGGCTGTATGGCGAATTTGTGCCGCTCTGCGCCTGCCCGGCCACGGGGACCATGAGCAGCATTGCGGCTACGAATAGGTTCGTTCTCATATTAAAATATATATTCAAGTTGCAAAAGTATTCAAAAAAAACGAGATAAAAGAACGTTAAGTCAGAAATATAAGTTATTTTTGCATCGTGAAACGTTTCAAATGGCTTTTTAAAGGTTTTCCGGCCTTCTTGCTTGCCGCTTGCGTCCTGCCGGCCGTGGCCCAGCCCGGCCCCGGTTTGGTGGCCGACCCGGTTGATTCGGCCGACTCCATCGGGCTGAGCCTGATTACCTGCGGCCCGGGGCGGGAAATCTATTCCCAGTACGGGCACACCGCCGTGAGGGTCCGCTTGTTTTATGGCCAAAATGCCGGAGTGCCCTATGAGCGCGACCTGGCGTTCAATTACGGCATGTTCTCCAGCCACCAGCCCTATTTCATCCCCCGCTTCGTGTTCGGGCTGACCGATTACAAGGTGGACGTGCTGGACTTCCGGGCGTTCTGCTACGAGTACGAATGCGAGGGGCGCAGCGTGACGGAGCAGGTGCTCAACCTCTCGCAGGCCGAGAAATACCGCATAGCAAAGGCCTTGCAGGAGAATGTAAGGCCCGAGAACCAGACCTATCGGTACAACTTCTTCTTCGACAATTGCACCACGCGGGCGCGCGACATCATCGTCGGCCACCTGTCGGGCAGGGTGGACTACCCCACGCTGAGGCCCGGCAACGTGTCGTTCCGTGACATGATTCATCAGTGGAACAAGCCTTATCCTTGGGCAAGCTTCGGCGAGGACCTGCTTCTCGGGGTCAATACGGACAAGGCTCGCAGCGTGGGCGAGCAGCAGTTTCTGCCCCAGAATCTCTTCGACGACTTCGCCAAGGCCACCTACCGGGGTCGTCCCCTGGTGGGCGAGACGCGCCAGCTGCTGCCCCAGCGGCTCGAGCCGGGGGGGGAGCCGCTGCCGTTGTCGCCCGTCGGGTGCGGCGTGTTGCTGCTGGCCGTCGCCCTCATGGTGGCCGCGGTGGAATGCCGGAGGCACATCGTCTTTTGGGGATGGGACCTGGCCTTGATGATTGCCTCAGGGCTCGTGGGCGTCATCCTGACGCTGATGATTTTCTCCCAGCATCCTTGCGTGAGTCTGAATCTGCTCCTGTTCTTCTTCAATCCCATCCCGCTGGTCATGGCCTGGCGCACCACCCGGCGCACCCGCCGGCACCAGTCCGACCGCTGGTGGACGGTGTGGGGAGTGTTGCTGCTGCTGGGCTTTGCGGGCGGATTGCTGCAGAGTTACCCCCCTGCCATCTATTTTGTGGCATTGTCTTTGCTGAGTAGACCCGTGTTGCACATTTACGAATCGAAGAAAACAGCCGCATGATCAACCGCTATATCACCGCCCTATTCGTAATTCTCGCCGCCACAGGGGTGGAGGCGCAGAACTACAGGGCTGCCTTGAAGCTGGCCATGACTGACATCTCCTACGAGGAGTTTGCCGCAAGACCCGAGGCGCGGGCCTTGAAGAGCGACATTTTGTCAGTCATCCGGCTGGTGAAGCAGGAGGATGCGGCCAAGCAGAACCCTTATTCGCCATGCCTGGCCGTGGGCTGCCCGACCGCCGGAAGGCTCTTCGCCGCCGCCGGGTGGAGCCCGGTCACGCTTCCGTCCGTCGGAAGGGGATTCGTCCCGGGGCCGCAGGGCGGCTGCAACGTGATTCGGGGCCCCGACCCCAGCGCCGTCTCGCCGGCTGAAAGCTTGTGAGCGACGCACCCAAAAGGAACACGCACCCCCTTACATATTCATAAAGCAAAAAGACAAAAACCGATAATGAACTTTTCAAAGATAATCAAATCGCTCTTCGGCGACAAGTCGTCGCGCGACATGAAGGCTATCATGCCTATATTAAATAAGGTGAAAGAAGCCTATCCCGGCATACAGGCACTCAGCAACGACGAGCTGCGTGCCAAGACCAAGGAAATCCAGAAGTACGTGCAGGACTCCGCCAAGGAGCAGAAAGCCCAGATAGCCGAGCTCCGCGCCAAGATAGAGCAAACGCCCATCGACGAGCGCGAGGACATCTTCAACCACATCGACAAGCTGGAGAAGGAGGTGCTCGACATCTATGAGAAAGCACTCGACGAGGTGCTGCCCGTAGCCTTCAGCATCGTGAAGGACACGGCGCGCCGCTTTGCCGAGAACGAGGAGACCGTGGTCACCGCAACCGACTTCGACCGCGAGCTCGCCGCCAATCCCGCCAACGACTTCATCACCATCGACGGCGACAAGGCCATCTACCACAACGAATGGACGGCCGGCGGCAACAAGACCAAATGGGACATGGTGCACTACGACGTGCAGCTCATCGGCGGCATCGTGCTCCACCAAGGCAAGATTGCCGAGATGGCCACGGGTGAGGGAAAGACCCTCGTGGCCACGCTCCCCGTGTTCCTCAACGCCCTGACGGGCAATGGCGTGCACATGGTC
>CAZVWX010000097.1:0-6199 GCA_964631105.1 uncultured Prevotella sp.
CCACGATTCCCTCGGGCGTGTCGCCGTAGCGGTTGCGAATGCGGTCGCTCAGGCTTCCGTGGTTCACGCCGATGCGTATGGCCCGGTGGTAGTGCTTGCAGATGTTGAGGAAGGGCACCAGACGGTCGTCGATTTTCTTCAGCTCGCGTGCGTATTCCTCGTCGGTGTATTCCTGCTTAATGAACTTCCGGGCCGGGTCGACGTAGTTTCCGGGGTTGATGCGCACCTTCTCGGCGTAGCGTGCGGCCACGTCGGCCACGTTCGGATTGAAGTGCACGTCGGCCACGAGGGGTGTCTTGAATCCGTCGGCGCGTATGCCGGCACTGATGTTCTTCAAGTTTTCGGCCTCGATGGTGCCCTGGGTGGTGAGCCTGACCAGCTCGCCCCCGGCGCGGATGATTTCCTCGGCCTGCCTGACGCACGCCTCGGTGTCGCGCGTGTTGGTGGTCGTCATCGACTGCACGCGCACGGGGTTGTCGCCCCCCATGTCGAGCGTGCCGACGTGCACCACCGACGCCTTCCGCCGTTTATAGTTGAACAAGTCCATCAATCGTCCTAGTTGCATTTGAACTCGTAATCCTTGATGCCGGCCAGGTCGCTGTTGGCCTTTTCTATCTTGGCCCCGAGCCCGGCCTTCCACGCGTCCACCTTGCGGGCCACGTCGCCGTCGGCCAGCGCGATGATTTCGGCGGCGAGGATGGCCGCGTTCTGCGCCGCGTTCACACCCACGGTGGCCACGGGGATGCCCGGCGGCATCTGCACGATGCTGAGCAGGGCGTCGAGCCCGTCGAGCATTCCCTTAATGGGCACGCCGATGACGGGCAGCGGCGTCGACGCGGCGATGACCCCGGGCAGGGCGGCCGACATGCCGGCTCCGGCGATGATGACCTTGACGCCCCGCTGGCGCGCACCCTTGGCGAAGTCCTCCACGGCCTGGGGCGTGCGATGGGCCGACAGGGCGTTCACCTCGAAGGGAATCTGGTTGTCGTTGAGCCATTTGCAGGCTTTCTCCATCACGGGCAGGTCGCTTGTCGACCCCATGATGATACTGACGGTTGGTTTCATAATCTTATCTGTTTTGTTGGTTTTCATTGAGCGGTTGCGGCCTCTCCCTTTCCTTGTCCGTGCCTCTCCCTCTCCTTGTCCGCCGTACTGCCTTGTGCGGGACGGGGGGGTTACACGATGGCGAACGCCGTGGCGAACCCCACGAGGAAGCCCGCCACCACCTGCGCCAGTGTGTGCTGGCGCAGAATCATCCGCGCCGAACCCACCATGCCCGCCACGATGAGCACCACGCAGAGCCATCCGAGAGGGTTGAACATGAAGATTTCGGCAAAGGCGAGCAGAGCCCCGGCCATGCCTCCGATGGCGGCGGTGTGGGTGGAAATCTTCCACCACACGTTGATGAGGGCGCAGACCATCTGCACGCCGAGTGCGGCCACGAGGATGATGGAGATGAGGCGCGGCACGTGGTTGTGCTGGAGCCAGAAGAAGCAGCAGAAATAGCAGATGATGGAGATGACGTAGGGCACCATGCGCCGCTCCTTCTGTCCCAGCTCGCGGCTCGTCCATCCCTGGTTGCGGCGGTAGAGGCGTATGAGGAGCGTGGGCAGGAGCACGGTGAAGGCATACACCAGGAGCAGCATCTCCAGCCTGTACCACAAGGGCAGCAGGCTCATGTAGCTCAGGAAGAAGACGATGGCCAGCCCCACGACAGGCAGGTAGAACGGCGTGAAGGCAACGCTCAGCAGCCGTGCGATGTTGATGATGTTCTTCTCTTTCATCTTTCAGTTGCGCCTCATTCGGGCCACGGGGATGTTCATCTGCTCGCGGTATTTGGCCACGGTGCGCCGCGCGATGGGGTAGCCCAGTTTCTTCATTTGTTCGGCCAGTGCGTCGTCGCTCATGGGGCGCGCCTTGTCCTCCTTGCCGATGAGGTCCTTCAGTGCGAGCTTGATTTTTCGTGTCGACATCTCCTCGCCGCTCTCGGTGGTGTAGGCGTCGGTGAAGAAGAATCTCAGGAGGAATGTTCCCCATTTGGTCTGCGCGTATTTCTCGTTGCACACGCGCGAGATGGTGGAGATGTCGAGCCCCGTCTTGTCGGCGATGTCCTTGAGAATCATCGGCCTGAGGTCGGCCTCGTCGCCATCCTGGAAGAACTTCATCTGCCAATCGATGATGGCCTTCATGGTGACGTAGAGCGTGTGGCGGCGCTGGCGTATGGCCTCGATGTAGCCTTGCGCCTTGTCCACCTTCTCCTTGGCGTAGAGCAGGGCCTCCTTGGCCTGGCGGGTCATGCCTTTCTTGTTGTTCTTGTAGGTGTCGACCATATCCAGGAACGACGGCGCCACGGACAGCTGCGGGATGTTGCCCCGGTTGAGCGAGAAGGTGACGGTGCCGTCGTCGTTGGTGTCGACGATGAAGTCCGGTGTGATTTGCTGCAGGCTTCTGCCCTCGGTCTCGCCGAGCGAGGCCCCGGGCTTGGGGTTCAGCTTCTTTATTTCCTGCTGCAGGGTTTGCGTCTGGAGGTCGGAGAGTTGCAGCTCGTCCTTGATTTTGCCCCAATGCTTCTTGGTGAAGTCGTCGAAGCAGTCTTCCACGACGCGCCTCATCAAGTCGCGCAGCCGCCCCTTGGGCTTGCGTTCTATTTGCAGCAGGAGGCACTCTTGCAGGCTTCTGGCTCCCACCCCGGCGGGGTCGAAGGTCTGCAGCGTCCTGAGCACCTGCTCCACCTCCTTGTCGTCGGTGTCCACGTTGTGGTATATGGCGAGCTCGTCGCAGATGGTGTCCAAGTCCTTCCGCAGCAGTCCGTCGTCGTCGAGCGAGCCGATGAGATACTCCATGATGTCGTGCTGCTTGCTGGTGAGGTGCTGCATGTTCATCTGCTCCTTGAGGTTGTCGTAGAACGACGTGGTGTCGCCCCACACCATTTCCTCATAGTCGGCGTTGTCGTGGTTGTTGGCCTGCTGTCCGTAGTCGGGCATCTCGTCGTCGCGCCCGAGGTTTTCCAGCGCCATGTCGAGCTCGTCCTTTCTCTCGTCGTCCTCGTCCGCCTCCTGCTGCCCGTCGTCAGTGCTGGCGTCGGGCTCGTTGCTCAAGTCGTCGGGCGACGAAGCTTCCAGCGCCGGATTGTCGTCGAGTTCGGCATTCACGTTCTCCTCAAGTTCGGCGAGCGGCATTTCGAGCAGTTTCACTTGCAGCATCTGCTGCGCCGAGAGGCGTTGCGTCTGCTGCATTTTCTGTGTCTGCTCCTGGATGAGGTTTTGTGCCATAATGCTTGTAGTGGATTTCTCTTCGTCGTTGTCGTGTCTATGCTTTGAAGTATGCCTTGAGCTGCGCCGCGAGGGCTGCCAAGTCGCCGGGGTCGCCGTTTCCGTAGCGGTTCCACACCTCCTGGCAGGGCGCGAGCAGCGGCGTTATCATCAGGTCGGCGCGCTTCAGGTAGGGGTCGCAGATTTGGAACACCTCCATCACGTCGGCCACCTTCGCCGCCCTGACTTTCATCAGCTTGGCCAGCTCCTTCACCTCGGGGGTTGCGGCCACCATCGTGTTGGGCGTCAGGCGGAAGTAGAGGTCGAGAATCATGATGAGCATCACCGGCTTGAGCGTGGCGTCGGCGGCCAACGGGCGGAAGTCCTTCTCGAAGGTTTCGTGCGTCTCCACGCCCCGATAGAACTTCTTGGGGTGGGTGAAGCCCCTCATGCGCCTCACCATGTCCACCTTGAGGGCCAGCCGTTCGGGGTCGTCTTTGTAGAGGTCGTAGAGGTGTGCGAGGCTAGGGCTGCTGCGTTCGCGGAAGGCGAACATCCTGCGGTAGAGCTCTTGGGGCTCCACGTGCAGCTCCAGGCTCAGGTCGACGAGCGGCCGCGAATAGAGTGCCTTCACCCCCGCCGGCTGCCTCAGATAGAGTTGGAGCAGCAGGAGCCAGTTCTCTTCATTCCATGTTTCGCGTTCGCCCATTGTTGACCGCCTTGCTTGTATGATTGCAAATATAGTGTTTTTTGCTCAGACTACAAAATTTAAGTCAAGATTTTGAGCTTTTCCCTCGTGTCCTGCCTCAGCCGGGCTCCGTTTTCGCAGCCGCTATCACTTCCTCACTCTGCCTAGGAGCTTGTCCAGCGGCAGGTCGCGCTTCACGATGACGGCGGCGAACACCGCCACGAGCAGCGTGTTCACGGCCAGCGCCCCCGGCGTGGGCAGCCACGCGTTGCTGGCCGAGATGGCGGCGAAGAGCACCGCCGCCAGCGCCACATAGCGCATCATCTCGCCCAGGGGATAGCGGATGGGGTAATACTTCTGGCCGAAGAAATAGCTCAGCACCATGCTCACGCCGTAGGAGAGGAATCCCGCCCAGGCGCAGGCCCAGTAGCTGAAGCGCGGGATGAAGATGATGTCGACGGCGATGAGCACCACCGCCCCGATGCCCGAGAACCACGCTCCCCAGATGGTGCGGTCGGTGAGCTTGTACCAGAAGCTCAGGTTGAAGAACACGCCGAACATGATTTCGGCGGCCATCACGATGGGCACGATTTCCAGGCCCTGCCAGTAGCTGCGGCCCACGACGAACTTCAGCAGGTCCATGTAGCCCATGACGCAGAGGAAGGCCAGGAGCGTGAAGATGACGTAGTACTTCATGGCCTTGGCGTAGGTGTCCTTGTTGTCCTTGTCCTTCACCTTGCCGAAGACGAACGGCTCGTAGGCGTAGCGGAAGGCCTGCGTGATCATGACCATGATCATGGCTATCTTGATGCACGCGCCGTAGATGCCGAGCTGCGTGCGCGCCTCGGCGGGCGTGCCGTCGTAGGCGAAGGGGAAGATGATTTGCGAGGCGCACTGGTTGAGCTGCCCGGCGAGCCCCATCACCAGCAGCGGCCAGGTGTAGGCGAGCATGCGCCGGCACGTGGCCCGGTCGAAGGGGTTGCGCAGGGCCTTGAGCTCCTTGCCGAGCATGAGGAGCGTGGCCACCGAGCAGAAAGCGTTGATGTAGAACACCCAGGCCACGTCGAGCGTGAAGGTGTCGTCGTAGATGCCCAGCGGGTTCAGGCGGAGCGCCGGCAGGACGATGAGGTAGAGGATGTTGAGCACGATGTTCATCGTGATGTTGAGCATCTTCAGCGTGGCGAACTTCACCGGGCGGTGGGCGTAGCGCAGGTAGGCGAAGGGAATGGCCGTGAAGGCGTCGATGGCCACGGTGACATACATCACCAGGATGTACTCCGGGTGGTCGGCGTAGCCCACGAGGGCCGCTACGGGCTCGTTGAACAGCGTCACCAGCACGGCAAAGAGGAGCGACGTGGCGCCCACCGTCTTCAGCGTGGTGGCGTACACCTTCTTCGGGTCCTCGCCGTCCTTGCTCATGAAGCGGAAGAAGGTGGTCTCCATGCCGTAGGTGAGCAGGATGATGAGCAGGGCCACATAGGCATACACGTTGGTGATGACGCCGTATTGTCCGCCCGCGGCGTTGAACTTGGCCGTCTGTATCGGCACCAGCAGGTAGTTGATGAATCGCGCGGCGATGGAGCTCAGTCCGTAGATGGCCGTGTCTTTGGCAAGCGATCGTAGGTTAGCCATGGTTTCAGCAAAAAGTGTATCGGTTCAAATTGATGTTGCATGCCGCCGCGCCTAGCCGAAGAAGACGTATGCCACGGCGATGGCCGCCACCACCCCCGCCAGGTCGGCCAGCAGGCCGCAGGCCACGGCGTGGCGGGTGTTGCGTATGCTCACGCTCCCGAAGTAGACGGCCAGGATGTAGAAGGTGGTGTCGGTGCTGCCCTGGAAGATGCAGCTCAGCCGCCCCACAAACGAGTCGGGGCCGTAGTTCTTCATTGCTTCGAGCATCAGGCCGCGCGCGCCGCTCCCGCTCAGGGGCTTCATGAAGGCCGTGGGCAGGGCCCCCACGAAGCTGGTGTCCAGTCCGCACTTGTCCACGCCCCAGGCGATGCCGCCGATGAGCATGTCCATGGCCCCCGAGGCCCGGAACACGCCCACGCCCACCAGGATGGCCACCAGGTAGGGAATGATGCGCACGGCGGTGTGGAATCCCTCCTTGGCCCCGTCGATGAAGGCGTCGTAGACGTTGATGCGCCTGGCGAGCCCGGCCGTGATGAAGGCCACGATGACCGAGATGAGGATGACGTTGGATGCCACCGAGGTCACCGTGGCCATCGTGGCGCGGTCCATGCGCCCGAACCCCCATATC
>CAZVWX010000098.1:0-6190 GCA_964631105.1 uncultured Prevotella sp.
CAAAGTTGGTGCCCTTCACGGTCTCGCCGTTCTTCACGTCAAGACATGGAATGATTCTCTTGGCCAGGTTGCTCATAGGTTCAGTTCCTTCACGTTGATTTTGCCTTCATAGAAGGCTTTGCCGAACACCACGGCTGGCACGCCGGCCTGCTCCAGCTGGCGTATGTCGTCATTGCCGCCCACGCCCCCGGAGGCAATCAGATGCAGTCCGGGGAAGGCTTCGAGCACGCGCCGGTAGAGGCCGGTGGCCGGTCCCTCCAGGGTGCCGTCGCGGCTGATTTCCGTACAGAGTACGCGGCTCACGCCCCTGTCGATGTATTTCTTCAGAAAGGGTATGAGCTCCAGCCTGGAGTCTTCCTTCCATCCGTTGATGGACACCTTGCCCGCCCTGACGTCGGCCCCGAGGATGAACCGCTCCGTGCCGTACTTCTTCAGCCACGCGAGGAATCGTTCGGGTTCGGTCACAGCCATGCTGCCCACCGTCACCATGTGGGCGCCAGCGCCGAACGCCTTCTCCAGGTCGTCGTCGGTCTTGATGCCCCCTCCGAAGTCTATGGTCAGGCTTGTCGTCCGGGCTATCTCGCGCAGCGTGTCCAGGTTGACCACATGCTTGCTTTTGGCTCCGTCCAGGTCCACTACGTGCAACCGGTGGAAGCCCAGGCGCTCCAGGTGGCGTGCCACTTCAGCGGGATGGCTGCTGTACACCTTCTTGGCCGCATAGTCACCTTGGGTCAGTCGCACGCACTGTCCCCCGATGATGTCGATGGCCGGTATGAGTTCTATCATGATTTCTCCGTTTGTCCTCGTTGTTTAAAGTGCGTCACTCCCTTCATTGACTTCCAGGAAGTTGCGAAGGATTTGTTCGCCCACCTTTCCGCTCTTTTCCGGATGGAATTGGCACGCATAGAAATTGTCCTTGTGCAGGCTGGCGCTGTATTCCACGATATAGTCGGTTGTGGCAATGGTCCACGGGCATACGGGTACATAGAAACTGTGCACGAAATAGACATAGGGGTTGTCGCCCAGGTGGTCGAGCAATCCCCGCCCTTTGTTGCCGGGAGCTTCTTTTACGTCAATCCTGTTCCATCCCATTGCGGGCACCTTGTCCTCGTGCCGTGTGGGGCGGAAGCGCCTCACGTCGGTGTCGAACACCCCGATGCAGTCCACGTCGCCCTCCTCGGAGTGGCGGCACAGCAGCTGCTGCCCCACACAGATGCCCAGGACGGGCTGCTTGAGCCCGGCCACGACGCGGTCGAGGCCTCGGGCTTGAAGATAGCTCATGGCCTCCCTGGCGTTGCCCTGTCCGGGAAACACCACGCGGTCGGCTCCCGTGAGGTCGTCGGGCTGGTCGGTGAGCAGGGGCTCGACGCCAATCCTTCGCAGCGCGTTCACCACGGAATAGATGTTTCCGGCATTATATTTGACGATGGCGACATTCATCAGCTGAAAATAATAGTCTTGTTGTGATAGGTGAGGATTTTCCGTTCGATGTGTTTGGTTACGGCGCGCGAGAGGACAATTTTCTCCAGGTCCTTGCCTTTCAGCACAAGCGACGCGGGCGTGTCCTTGTGGCTCACGCGCATCACGTCCTGTTCGATAATGGGTCCTGCGTCGAGGTCAGCCGTCACATAGTGGCTCGTGGCCCCGATGATCTTCACGCCGCGCTCCCATGCCTGGTGGTAGGGACGCGCTCCGACAAAGGCAGGGAGGAAGGAGTGGTGGATGTTGATGATGTGGTTCGGGTAGGCGCGAATCATCTCGTCGGAAATGATCTGCATGTAGCGTGCCAGAACGATAAAGGTCACGCGCTCCTTCTTCAGCAGCTCCATTTCGGCCTTTTCCACTTCGGCTTTGTTGCTATGGTCTTTTTTGATTGACCAGACATAATAGGGGATGTCGAACTGTTCGGCCACATAGCGCAAGTCCTCGTGGTTGCTCACGATGCAGGGGATGTCCACATTCCACTCGCCGGCCTTGTAGCGTGCCAGCAGGTCGTAGAGGCAGTGGCTCATCCTGCTGACAAAGATGGCCATGCGTGGCCGCTCGTCGTTGAAGTAGAGGCTGAACTGCATGTTGTACCGTTGGGCATAGAGCGTGTCGATGATGTCGCTGATTTTGCTTCTCGGAATCAGGAAATCGCGCAGTTCCCACTCGATTCTCATGAAGAACATGCCGTCCTCCCGGTCCACGTATTGGTCGAGATAGACGATGTTGCCCTTGTTGTCGGTGATGAATTTCGTTACATCCGAGATGATTCCCTGTGTGTCGGGGCAGTGCAACAACAATATCGCCGTGGGATTGGTATTGGCTTCTTCCATCTTGCTTTTTAGTTGAATTTACTTCGGCCTTTTCTTCGCCCTGCAAAGCATATGCTTTTGCTCTGCTTGGGCTTGTCGAAAAGGTTCACTTTGCATTAAGCAAGTGCAAAGATAACTATTTTCTGTCAAAACGGAGCAATAATCTGTTGATTTGTTACAAATTTAATGGAAAAAAACGTCACTTTCTCCTTTTCGCTTGGTTTTGCTTACTTGACGTGAAGCACCCATCCGTCGGCAAAGTTTTTGTTGCTGTCCAGCTTGTTCAGAGCGTTCAGGGCATCGCGCTCGCTGGCATACCGTCCGTACACCACCTTCCGTGAAGCCTTTGCCGAAGTGAGCACCCGGGCTTCGCCGAACCCGGCCTTGGCCAGCCGTGCCACGAAGTCTTCTGCATTGCCGCGGGCCACATGGCTTGCCAGCACGATGCAGTAGTAAGAAGTGTCTTTGGCCGCAGCCGAATTGCCGGGAGCCGCCTTTGCGGAGGGGCTCTTCGCTTGGGCCGGGGCGGCCTGCACGGGAGAGGCCGGCTTCTCCGTGCCCAACTGCGTCTTTGGTCGCAAATTCACGTTGCGGGGCATTACACGTGTCAGGAACTCCGTATCGATGCCGCTTTTCTTCATCTCCGTCCGCGAATCATTGTTCAGTGGCGACGTGAAGAGGAAGAAGCACAGCACGGCGATGCAGGCCGCTGCCACGTCGCGCACGGCGGTAAGGCTCAGTGTCACGGTGCGACGATGCCTTCTGCCCTCATGCTGCTGGCTGGCGGGTGCGTCGGCGGTTCGCGCCGCGGGCACCAATTGTAGTCCGGCAGCCTCGTTTGCGCCATCCCCGCTTGCGACGGAGACAGATTCCGTTTCCAACGGGTTCATTTGGAATCCGTCCAGACCGTAGAGCGAGGGTGTCAGCAGTCCGGCCTCGCAAGGCTCGAACACATAGTGGTGGTCGGCATTGAAAGTGAGGACTCCCACATCGGGCAACTCGTAGCGCCCCTCGTTCTCCAGCTGTTGCTTCAGCTCGGCCACCTCGTTTTCGATGCGCTTCAATGCCTCGGGGTAGCTGATGTCGTAAGCCTCCACATACGACTGCGCCAGCAGCGAGTCGTTCAGCGTGAGCTGGGGATTGAAGCCAATGGTACGCAAAGGCGGAAGGAACATCCGGTCGGCATCGTCGAAACGGGCGTCCACATAGTGTGTCATGAATCCACCCAGTCCCGGAACAATAACGCAGTCATTGCTCAGCAGAAGTATCTCGATATGTCGTCCGATGTCTATCACGTCTGCAAAGTTACGAAAAAAAACGGATTCAAGGGCCGCTTGAACCGAAAAAAAAGCATTGCCGGCTGTTTTTTCGTCTTTTCTTTGGGTATATCGCCAATTTGTATTACCTTTGCTCGAACATTGTAATAAAAGCAAGTAAATAAAGATGGAATATACTCAGACTGAAATAGAGGGAGTATGGATTTTGAAACCGCGCGTGTTCGACGACCCCAGAGGCTACTTCTTTGAATCTTGGCGGCAATCTGATTTCGACGAACACATCGGCCGGCATGTGGACTTCGTTCAAGACAACGAGTCTAAGTCCAGCTTCGGCGTCCTCCGCGGCCTGCATTATCAGAAGGGGCAATTCTCACAAGCCAAGCTGGTGCGCGTCATTGAGGGGCGCGTGCTCGACGTTGCTGTCGACCTGCGCAAGAGCAGCCCCACGTTCGGCAAGCACGTGTCCGTAGAGCTTAGTGGAGACAACAAGCTCCAGTTCTTCATCCCCCGCGGCTTTGCCCATGGCTTCCTTGTACTCAGCCCCACGGCGGTCTTCACATACAAGGTGGACAATGCATACGCCCCCCAGGCCGAGGCAAGCATCCGCTGGAACGACCCGGCGCTCGGCATAGCCTGGCCCGTCGACCCGTCGCAAGTGCTTACCTCCGAGAAGGACTTGAAGCGTGCTGTAAGCTTTGCCGATGCCGACACCTTCTGACCGCCAGCATCCCAAGGGTTACTCGTTTCTAAATAGGAATGTGATGGAACAAATCAAGAAACTTCCCTTCTTCCTGGTGCTTGCCGGAAGCCTGCTCCTGCCCGGATGCCGGAACGACAGGCGCGAGAAGGTGGAGCAAGAGGACCTCCAGGCCAAGCAGATGTTGCAGGGCGTGTGGGTGAGCGACGACGATGGCGAGCCGGCATGGAAGGTGAAGGGCGACACCATCTTCTTCCCCGATGCCACCAGCCAGCCGCTCCACTTCAAGGTGGTGGGCGACACCCTGGTTCTCACGGGAGCCAACACGATGAGGTATCCCATCATCAGGCAAATGCCCCATCTGTTCCAATTCAGAAACCAAAACGGCGAGCTGGTGAAACTCGACAAAAGCTCCAACCCCGACGACGAGCTGGCCTTCGAGCTTTCGCCTCCCGAGGCTTCCACCACGGTGGAGCTGAACCAGCGGCGGCTCATCAAGCGCGACACCGTGGTGGCCTATGCAGGTGAGCGGTATCATTGCTACGTCCAGGTGAACCCCACTTCTTACAAGGTGTACAAGTCGTCTTACAACGACGATGGCGTCGAGGTGGACAATGTCTTCTTCGACAACATCATCCATCTCAGTGTCTTCCGGGGAGCGGAGAAAGTGTTTTCCCGCGACTTCCACAAGAACGACTTCCGCAGGGAGGTGCCTTCCGGATTCCTCAAGCAGGGCGTCCTCAACGACATGACTCTCATGAAGGTCGACGCCTCCGGCATCCATTACGACGCAAGCATATGCCTTCCCGACTCGCCCAATAGTTACGAGATTGAGCTGACCGTCTCCTTCAGCGGGCGCTGCTCCCAGCGCGTCATCAACGGGTGACATGCCGCCCCCGGCTTCTCTGTCCTGGCCACCTCACAACATTACACCTTATTTATTTAATAACTATTGATATGATTGTCTTTCCCTGCGCCAAAATCAATCTCGGGCTCAATGTTGTGGGCCTGCTGCCCAATGGCTATCACGCCATCGAGACCGTCTTCTATCCCATTCCACTCTGCGACGCCTTGGAAATCAAGTACATGGACGACAAGTTTCCCAGCGACGTGAGCTGCGACCTAAAGGTGACGGGAAACGCCGTCGACTGCGACGAGCGCCAGAACCTCGTTGTCCGCGCCTACGAGCTCCTTGCCCGCGATTTCAAGTTGCCGCGCGTCCACGCCCATTTGTTCAAGCGCATCCCCTCGCAAGCCGGACTGGGGGGCGGCAGCAGCGACGGGGCGCATATGATTCGCCTCCTCGACGAGCGCTTCCGGCTGAACATGGGCTATGCCGAGATGGAGCGTTACGCCGCCCGCCTTGGCGCCGACTGCGCCTTCTTCATCACCGCCGAGCCGAGTTTTGCCACCGGCATCGGCGACAAGCTCGAACCCGTCGACGGGGCGCATGGCTACCTGCACGGCTACTGGCTCGGCGTGGTGAAGCCCGCCATTGCCGTGAGCACCCGCGAGGCCTACCAGCTTCTTGAGCCCCATCGTCCGTCCAAGTGCTGCCGGGAAGTGGTGGGGCAGCCCATCGAGACTTGGCGGGACGAGCTGGGAAACGATTTCGAGACGCCCGTTTTCAACCTTCATCCCGAGTTGCGTGCCATCAAGGAGCAGCTCTATCGGCTCGGGGCTATTTATGCCCAGATGAGCGGAAGCGGAAGCGCCATCTACGGCTTGTTCAGAGACGATGTCGGCGAGGCCTTCCATTCGGCTTTCCCCGGCATGTTCCGTTGTTTCATGAGACTCTGAGAGGGAGTGCAATCTCGTGTAACACATCAAGCCGCGGCGTGTAATACATTTATAATATATCAAGCTGGAAACATCATTCATCAGGGTGGAAAGGAACTCCAACAAAAAAGGGAGAGCCC
>CAZVWX010000099.1:0-6175 GCA_964631105.1 uncultured Prevotella sp.
CTATTTTTCTCGCATCTTTACAAAACCGTAAGCAAATCGAGGAAAATACTTCGCAGAATGTTGCAAAAACGTGGGGAATCCCGACTATCCGTCAAAACGGGATTTTTGAGGAATCTTGAAAAATGTAAAGTTTGTTCCGAATGGTGACGGCGTGGACACGCCGCCCCGGCGGGCAGGGCGGTTCCGCCACCGCGCCCTCACCAGTTCATGAGCTTGCGCAGGTAGGGCAGGAGCTCGGCCGCCATCGCCTCGTGCTGCTTCTTGCTCGGATGCCAGCTGGCCCCGTAGCCCAGGGAGCCCGTCTGCGGCGTGAAGTCGAAGCGGAACACAGCCTTGTCGCCCTGCTTGCGGAAGTCGGAGCAGATGCGGTCGAGCACGCCCTTCTCCATGCCGTTCTCGGGCTCGCCGAGCATGGGCCCGGAGAGCAGGACAATCTTGGCCGAAGGATACTTCCCGCGCACGTCGGCCAGGAACTTCCGGTAGGCCTGCTCATAGCGCGACAGGTCGAAGTTGGACGTCGACAGGTCGTTGGTGCCCAGGTTGATGCACACCAGCTGCGGCTGGTAGCGGCTGAAGTCCCACCTCTGTGTCGAGTCGTTGAAGAGCGTGTACACCCATTGCCGCGTCATGTTCTGGCTGTTGCCCTCGCGCGGGCCGTCGTAGTTGCGGTAGACGCCGATGCCGCTGCGCGAGATGGACGTGTGCAGGGCCCCCAGCCGCTCGCTCACGATGCTGGCGTAGGTGAGCCAGTGGTTCTCGGTCTCGTCCTCGAAGGGGTCGGGCGCGTTGGTGCTCTCCACGCCATAGCCGCACGTGATGGAGTTGCCGATGAACTCGATTCGCCTCGCGGGCAGGGGCTCCGGCGTGTCCAGGCGGCATCCGTCGTCGAGGACGAAGCCCTTGAACTCGGGCTGGCGGAAGAGTCCCTCGATGGCATAGACCAGCCTCGCCGTGTGGGAGCCCGCCGGGAGGGCCGTGGCCAGCGTCACCACGCTGTCGCGCCGCCCGTTAAAGCTCACCTTGAACGGCTCCTTCCCGTCGATTTGCGCCATGAAGAATCCCGTCATCGGGCGGCACACCATCTTGAGCGAGGAGCCCTGGAAGCGGGCCCGGATTTCGGTTCCGGGGTAGTTGAAGGCCACGGAGCCGTCGGCGTTCCTGCGCGTGCGGCCCACATAGCTTATGTTGGCGTCGTCGGCCCTCACCACGCTGCCCGCCAGGGGCAGCGTGGTCGACGTCTTCGGCGTCTGGCAGGCCGCGTTCAGAGAGGTGGCCATCAGTGCCGGAAGGATTGCGCGAAGCAAGATTTTATGCGTTTTCATGCTGGTGTAGAGCTTGATGGTTGCTGTGTGGGGTTGTGCCGGAAGGCTATTTCTTCTTGTCGGCGTCGGGGTTGAGCAGCTTCATTTCCTGCTTGGAGAACAGGTTCAGCTGGCCCGTCATCTCGTCGATCACCTGCTGTTGCGTCTTCCCCGCGTCGGGGTCCAGGTTCTCCGCGGGCTCCCCGGCGGCCTCGGCGTCGGGCGTGGCGGCCTCGGCGGGCGGCGCCTCTTCGGGGAACCGCAGCGGCTCCAGTTCCTCAATCTTGTCCACCTGCCAGGTGGTGAGCCGCTTGCCCTTGGCCTTGAAGCCCTTGCGGGCGATGAACTGCTCGGCGTCGATTTCCTCGTCGGGCCGCAGGGCATCGTTGCCGCCGTAGACGATGCGCACGCGCGGGTAGGCCACGTCGGTGAGGAAGACGAGCCGGGAGTTCTTGTTCTCGCCCAGGAAGTTCTGCCGGCGCTTCGACGCGTCCATGGTGAAGCGCTTCACGTAGGGGTAGCCGTCGTTGTCGGCGTCGAAGAGCACGGCCGTCCACACCTTTTCGGGGGCCCACTTCTCCAGCCGGAGGATGTTGTCGTCGTAGTGGTTGTTCACGTCGAAGTCGGTGAGATAGAAGTCGCCGTTGCCGAGCACCACGAGGATTTGGTCGCCGTCGTTGAACTCGCCCAGGAAGCGTCCGTGCTCGTCGTAGTTGATGCGCTTCACGTCGGGGTCGAACCACACCTTCCGTCCGCCGAGCGTCGACCGGCCGTGGCTCTTCAGCCCGATGCGGTGGACCGACTCCTTGGTGAGGATGCTTCCCCTTGCGGCCCGTCCCTTGATGGCCACGCCGGCGAAGTCGCGCTCCAGGAAGATGTTCTGCCGCTTCTTCTTCGGGTTCACGTCGAGCGTGACCTTGATGACCTCGGCCTCGCCGTTGGGGTTGGCCGTGAAGTAGACCACGCGGGAGCCCGGCTTGCCCTGGGTGAGGTCGTACTCGGTGTCGCGCTTCACGCTTGTCACCGGGAAGCGCTTGATGTAATACCATCCGGCGCGCCCGTCGCGGTAGACGCAGTTGTAGATGGTGCGCTTGTCGTTGCGCTTGAACACCTGCACGTGCAGGATGTTCTTGCCCACGAAGAGCTTGTCGGCCACGCGCATCACCTTGTACTTGCCGTCCTTGTAGAAGATGATGATGTCGTCGAACTCGGAACAGTTGCACACGAGCTCCGCCTTCTTCAGCCCCGTGCCCACGAAGCCTTCCTGGCGGTCGATGTAGAGCTTCTCGTTGGCTTCCACCACCTTGGTCACCTCGATGGTGTCGAAGTTTCTGATTTCGGTGCGCCGCGGGTGGTCCTTGCCGTACTTCTGCTTCAGATACTCAAACCAGTTCACCGTCACCTCGGTCATCTGCCCGAGATCCTTCTTGATGCCCGCCATCTCATCCTCTATCCTGGCGATGAGCTCGTCGGCCTTGTCCTTGTTGTATTTCAAGATGCGCTGCATCTTGATTTCGAGCAGCTTCAGGTAGTCCTCGCGCCTGATGGGGCGAATCAGTCCGGGCTTGAACGGCTCGAAGGCGGTGTCGAGGAACCTCACCACCGCGTCGGGGTCGGGGGCCTGCTCGAACTTCCGGTCCTTGTACATGCGCTGCTCGATGAAGATTCGCTCGAGCGAGGCGAAGAAGTGCTGTTCCTGCAGCTCGCCGTAGCGGATTTCCAGCTCGCGCCGCAGCAAGTCCATCGTGCGGTCGGTGCTGTGCCTGAGCACGTCGCTCACGGTGAGGAAGCACGGCTTGTCGTCCATGATGACGCAGCAGTTCGGCGAGATGTTCGTCTCGCAGTCGGTGAAGGCGTAGAGCGCGTCCATGGTCTTGTCAGACGATGTTCCCGGGGCCAGGTGCAGCTGTATTTCCACCTCCGAGGCCGTCATGTCCTCCACCTTGCGTATTTTCAGCTTGCCTTTCTCCACGGCCTTGGTGATGCTCTCCTGTATGGACGAGGCCGTCTTGGTGAACGGAATCTCGCGTATGACGAGCGTCTTGTTGTCCAGCTTCTCTATCTTCGCCCGCACCTTCACCAGTCCGCCCCGTTGTCCGTCGTTGTATTTCGACACGTCGATGCTGCCCCCGGTGGGGAAGTCGGGGTAGAGGTGAAAGTCGCGCCCCCGCAGGTAGTCGATGGCCGCGTCGCAGATTTCGTTCAGGTTGTGTGGCAGGATGCGGCTCGACAGGCCCACGGCGATGCCGTTGGCCCCCTGCGCGAGCAGCAGCGGGAACTTCACGGGCAGGGTGATGGGCTCCTTGTTGCGCCCGTCGTAGCTCAGCTGCCACTCCGTGGTCTTGGCGTTGAACACGGTGTCGAGGGCGAATTTGGAGAGGCGCGCCTCGATGTATCGTGGTGCGGCGGCCGAATCGCCCGTGAGGATGTTGCCCCAGTTGCCTTGCGTGTCGACGAGCAGGTCCTTCTGCCCCATCTGCACGAGGGCGTCGCCGATGGATGCGTCGCCGTGGGGATGATACTGCATGGTGTGGCCCACGATGTTGGCCACCTTGTTGTAGCGTCCGTCGTCCATCTGCTTCATCGAGTGCAGGATGCGCCGCTGCACGGGCTTCAGGCCGTCCTCGATGCTGGGCACGGCCCTTTCCAGGATGACATAGCTGGCATAGTCGAGGAACCAGTTCTTGTACATCCCCGAGAGGTGGTGCACGGCCGAGGCGTCGAAGCGGTCGGCGGGCACGTAGTCGGAGTGTCCGTCCTCGGCGAGCTCGTCGTCGGGGCCTTCCGTGTCGTCGTCGGGGTCTTCCGTGTCGTCGTCGCCGCCGTCGGCCAGCGGCTCGCCGTAGGCGCCGTCGGAGTCCTCTTGGGGCGGGGTGGTGTCCTCCTGGGGCGGGGTGGCATGGGCGCCGTCGGCGGGAGCGCCGCCCTGCGGGGCCTGCTCCCCGTCCAGCGGGTGCTGTTGTTGGTTATCGTTGTTCTTGTTGTTGTCTTCAGCCATAAGAGTGAGCGAGTGTTTTATCCATGCAAAGATACGTTTTTTTTTCGAGTTGCGCAAGTTTGCAGCCGCTTCTTTGCCTGTTTGCGGCCGCTTTCCACCTATTCCGCGTCGATGGCCATCACGTAGTCGTTCATCTGGAAGCCGAGCCCGATGTCGTTGTCCTCGGTCCTGACGGCCTTCATGCCCATGTGCTTGTAGAATCCCACGGCCTTGTTGTGCCGGTTCACGTTCAGCTCGATGCGGCACGGGCCGCCGTTCAGCCTGACGACGAGGCGCACGGCGTGCCCGAAGAGAAACCGGCCCACGTGCTTCTTCTGGTGGGCGGGGAGCACGTAGATCTTCTGCAAGTGCCAGAGGTTCTCGCCCTGGGGCTGCACCGAGACGTAGCCCACCGGCTCTCCGTCGTCGTACGCCAGCAGGTAGGTGTGGTGCTCCTCGTCCATCTGCTTGCGCAGGCTCTCGGGCGAATACATCCATTCCATCATGTAGTCGCTCTGTTCCGGCGTGATGATGCCGCGGTAGGTGGCCGGAAACACCTGCCACGCCAGGTCGTGGATGAGGGGGATGTCAGCCTTTCCGGCTTGTCTGATGGTTAGCATGTGAGTGTGGTTTTATGTCCGTTCTATCTGCAAAGGTACTTTTTTTTCATGAGAAAGAGTTGTTTTTTACGCATTTCTTGCCCCATAATCAAAAAAAATGAGTAAGTTTGCCGCCGGAAAGACGGCTTGAACCATCAATTTAAACAAACAACAGAGATATGAAGAAAACGATTCTCATCGCCCTCGCCCTCGTTCTCGGCGTGGCGGGCGCCCAGGCCCAGAAGCTTTTCAAGCTCACCGGCGACAGCATTTCCAAACCCTCCTACATCGTGGCCACCCACGCCCTGCTCAATCCCCAGGGCCTGGTGCAGAAGGTGGACGGCATGAAGGACGCCCTGATGAACACTGACCAGATGTGCTTCTATGTGAACAAGGTGACCTATGCCGACGTGATCAAGAACGCCCAAAAGCTGCCCGCCGGCCAGACCCTCAAGGCGCTGCTCACTCCGGCACAGAACCAATTGCTCGACAAGTTCCTCAAGAAGTACACCGAGGTGAGCTGGAACAGTCCCTACAACCAGCGCCGCTACAACGACAAGACACCCGAGGCCGTGCAGGAGGAGCTCGCCAAGCTGCTCTTCGTGGCCAACCACATGAGCGAGTTCGACCCCACGCACACCTTCGACGAGTATTTCAAGGCGCAGGCCGACGTGAACAAGGAGGAGGTGCTGGCTCTCGTCGGTGTCGATGATTATTGCAAGCGATACACCGCCGTGCCCCTGAAGGAGCAGGCCGCCGCGCTGGCAAAGTTCCTTGAGAACGAGCAGGCCGAGCTGGCAAAGATTGACAAGACGGTGGCCGAGTTCGAAGCCGGCAATGTGGACGGCGTTACCCAGGCCATGGGCGTCGACTCCGACGAGGCAGCCCATGCCGCCAGGATGGTGGAGCTCGCCCGCGCCAAGGCCACGCTCTTCGTCATTCCGGCCGAGTTCCTCGGCGGCGAGAGCGGCATCGTGGCCAGCCTGAGGGCGGCCGGCGTCACTGTGGAGTAGTGGCAAACGACTTCAGCCAGTTGCCCCGGAACAGGCGCACCAGGAACAGGATGCCGCGGAAGGTGAGTTCCGCCGCCATGGCTATCCACACCCCGCGCAGCCCCATGCTCTTCGACAGCACCCAGGCCAGCGAGAGGCGCACGAACCACATCGAGCAGAGGTTGATGATGGCGGGCTTGAGCGTGTCGCCGGCTCCCACGCACACCGCCGCCGTGACGATGCTGGCCGCGAAGAAGGGCTCGGCAAAGGCCTCGATGCGCAGCACGCCGGCCCCGAGGGTCTGGA
>CAZVWX010000100.1:0-6135 GCA_964631105.1 uncultured Prevotella sp.
GTAGTGCCTCACCCGCGTGCCGCCCTCGCGGGTCATGAGGTCGCCGCCGAAGAAGCGGAAGTCGGCTGCGGGGTCGCAGGCCTTCAGCGAGCGCATGAGGCGCGAGGCATGCAGGTCGCCCGAGGCCTCGCCCACGATGAGATAATATTTCATGGCTCCATCCCCCAACTTTCCAGCTCGTGCATGAAACTGTAGGCCGTCACGTCGATGGTGGTGGGCGTCACGGCCACGTAGCCCTGCCCGAGGGCCCACTGGTCGGAGCCCTCGGCCCCGGGCTCGTCGTTGCGGTACTTGCCCACCATCCAGTAGTAGTCGTAGCCGCGCGGATGGTGGCACTTCACCACCTCGTCGGTCCAGCTGCCGTAGGTCATGCGGCACACCTTCACTCCCCGGAAGGGCGGCGACGCGGGGAAGTTGACGTTCAGGCATACGCCGCGGGGCAGACCGTGGGCAAGCGTCTGCCTGACGATGGGCACGACGTAGTCGGCCAGATACGACAGGTCGGCCGTCTCGTCGTAGTTGCAGCTGGAGAAGGCCAGCGAGGGGATGTACTTCATGCATCCCTCCTGGGCCACGCCCATGGTGCCGGAGTAGTGCACGTTGACGGTGGAGTTGTCGCCGTGGTTGATGCCTCCGATGACGAGGTCGGGGCGGCGTCCGCCGCAGAGCCGGTCGAGGGCAATCTTGACGCAGTCGACGGGCGTACCGTTGCACGACCACACCTCGACGTCGCCCATGTTGTGCCGCCGCTTCAGCCGCAACGGCAGCGTGGCAGAGAAGGCGCACGAGAAGCCCGAGCGGGCGGCCTCGGGGGCACAGACCAGCAGGCGGGCGTGGGGGCGCAGCATCTCCACCAGGTAGCGTATGCCCCCGGCATGGTAGCCGTCGTCGTTGGAAATGAGTATAAAGGGTTTCTTGTCGTCCATTCGTCTTTGTGGGTTTTGTTTTCTCTTTCGTGTTGCAAAGGTAAGCGAAATCGAAGAAAAAGCAAAATAAAAAAAGTGAAACGATATGTTTCTCACATAAATTATGTAACTTTGCACTCAAAACCCATGCCCCGCAAGCGGAGCACGGGCTGAAGAACGAAACGAAAACAGCCATGGCAAAAATTATCGCATTAGCCAATCAGAAAGGCGGCGTGGGCAAAACCACCACCACCATCAACCTGGCGGCCTCGCTGGCCACGCTGGAAAAGAGCGTCCTCGTGGTCGACGCCGACCCGCAGGCCAACGCGTCGAGCGGACTGGGCGTGGACTTGAAGGAGGTGGACTGCTCCATTTATGAGTGCATCATCGACCACGCCGACGTGAGGGACGCCATCTACACCACCGACATCGACGGACTCGACATCATACCCAGCCACATCGACCTGGTGGGGGCCGAGATAGAAATGCTCAACCTGCCCAACCGGGAGAAGGTCATCAAGCACCTGCTGGAGCCCATCGCCGGCGACTACGACTTCATCCTCATCGACTGCTCGCCGTCGCTGGGCCTCATCACGGTGAACTCACTCACGGCGGCCGACTCGGTCATCATCCCCGTGCAGTGCGAGTACTTCGCCCTGGAGGGCATCAGCAAGCTGCTGAACACCATCAAGATCATCAAGAGCAAGCTGAACCCGAGACTGGAAATCGAGGGATTCCTGCTGACGATGTACGACAGCCGCCTGCGCCTGGCCAACCAGATCTACGACGAGGTGAAACGCCACTTCCAGGAGCTGGTGTTCAAGACGGTCATCCAGCGCAACGTGAAGCTCTCCGAGAGCCCCAGCCACGGCCTGCCTGTCATTCTCTACGACGCCGAGTCGACGGGCAGCAAGAACTACCTGTCGCTGGCCAAGGAAATCATCAGCAAGCAGGGATGAGCCCGAAAAGACTAAAACGCTAACGAAATGACGGTACACAAGAAATACAACCACAACGCAAAGACCAACGCCCTGGGGCGTGGCCTCGACGCCCTCATCTCCACCGAAGGCGTCAACACATCGGGCAGCTCTACCATCAACGAGATTCCCATCGACGAGATAGAGCCCAATCCCAACCAGCCGCGCCACGACTTCGCCCCCGAGACCCTGGAAGAGCTGGCCATGAGCATACACGAGAGAGGCATCATACAGCCCATCACGCTCCGCCAGGTGAGCGACCACAAGTTCCAGATCATCGCGGGCGAACGCCGGTGGAGGGCCTCGCAGATGGCCGGGCTGAAGGCCCTGCCCGCCTACATCCGCACCATCGACGACGAGAACGTGATGGAGATGGCCCTCGTGGAGAACATCCAGCGCGAGGACCTGAACGCCATAGAAATCGCACTGGCCTACGAGCACCTGCTCGAGTCGCCCGGCACGACGCAGGAGAAGGTGTCGCAGCGCGTGGGGAAGAGCCGCGCCGCCATCGCCAACTACCTCAGGCTGCTGAAGCTGCCCGCACAGGTGCAGATGGCCTTGCAGAAAAAGGAAATCGACATGGGCCACGCACGCGCCCTGCTGGCCCTCGACAGCCCGGCCATGCAAATCAAAATCTTCAAGGAGATACAGAAGAACGGCTACTCGGTGCGCAAGGTGGAGAGCCTGGTGCAGCAGCTCAAGGCCGGCGAGGACCTGGGCGAAGCCAAGAAGAACATCGCCGCCAAGGCCAAGCAGCCGGGGGAGTATGCCGAACTGAGGAAGAAGCTCTCCGCCTTCTTCTCCACCCGGGTGCAGCTGAGCAGCAACAGCAAGGGCAAGGGGAAAATCAGCATTCCCTTTGCCGACACCGACGACCTGCACCGCATCATGACCATCTTCGACCAACTGAAACAGGAACAGCAGTCCAAGTGAACAAGCTCGCACGCATCGTGATTCCGGCGCTCATGGCGGTGCCGCTTCCGGCCCTGGCGGTGCGACACCAACCGCCCTCGGCGGAGAGGCCCGACACGCTCCTGACGGCATCGGCCGACTCGGCGCTATGGGCTGAGATGGCCGATTCGGCCAATTCGGCCAATATGCCCAATATGCCCAATATGCCTAATCTGCCCGATTCCGCCGATTCCGCCGACAACGGCAGCGCGGCCAGGCACAAAAGCAAGAAGCGCGACTGGGACACCTGGAGGCCCACGCCGCAACGAGCCCTGTGGCTGGCGCTCGTGATTCCCGGAGGAGGACAAATCTACAACCGGAAATACTGGAAGCTGCCCATCTTCTATGGCGGCATGGTGGGATGCATCTACGCCATGAGGTGGAACAACCAAATGTACCACGACTACGCGCAGGCCTACCTCGACATCATGGACGACGACCCCAACACGCAGAGCTACAACCAGTTCATGCACCTGGGGCGGCAAATCACCGACGAGAACAAACAACGCTACCAGGAACTCTTCCGCAAGCGCAAGGACCGCTACCGCCGGTGGCGCGACCTGAGCGTGTTCGTGATGATTGGCGTGTACGCCGTGTCGGTCATCGACGCCTACGTGGACGCGTCGCTCTCCGACTTCGACATCTCCAAAGACCTGTCGCTGCACCTGGAGCCGGCCGTGCTGCAAAGCCCCGTCGTGAGAAACCCCGTGAGGGGCTCGGCCGTGGGACTGACGTGCAGCCTCAGCTTCTGACCCCCGGCCCGCGGCGGCAAAGGCGCAGCCTGGAAAGAGCCCGGCGATGGTTTTAGAACAAGCGATTTTTTAAAGAAAAGAAAAGCGAAAACAAGAAACAAGACATGAACAAACTGACCCTATGGATAACGGCACTGCTCCTTGCCAGCCCATGCGCCATGCAGGCCCAGCAGGACGATGACGACAGCGAGACCATCACCGTGACCGACACCGACGGCACCGAGGAGGAAATCGACGTGCCCGAGGCCATGAACTATGAGCTCGACTCGCTGCTCATGCTCTATACCAACAGGACATACCTGAAGGCCGACACGGCCTGCAACTACCGCGACGTGAACCCGGTGTTCGAGAAGGAAACCTATGTGGACCGGCTCAGGCGGATGCCCACGCTCATCGAGATGCCCTACAACGAGGTGGTGAGGAAGTTCATCGACCGATACAGCGGACGGCTGCGCCGCTCGGTGAGCTACATGCTCGGCGCGGCCAACTTCTACCTGCCCATCTTCGAAGAGGCCCTGGAGGCCTACGGCCTGCCCCTGGAGCTGAAATACCTGCCCGTGATAGAGTCGGCGCTGAACCCCAAGGCCGTGTCGCGCGTCGGCGCCACGGGGCTCTGGCAGTTCATGATCGGCACGGGCAAGCGCTACGGACTGAAGGTGAACTCGCTCGTCGACGAGCGCTGCGACCCGGTGAAGGCCTCGTATGCCGCCGCACACTACCTGAGCGACCTGTACAAAATCTTCGACGACTGGGACCTGGTCATCGCGGCCTACAACTGCGGCCCCGACAAGGTGAACAAGGCCATACACCGCACCAAGGGCAACCCCGACTACTGGAACATCTACCCCTACCTGCCCAAGGAGACCAGAGGATACGTGCCGGCCTTCATCGCCGCCAACTACATCATGAACTACTACTGCGAGCACAACATCTGCCCGATGATTACCGACCTGCCCGCCAAGTCGGACACCATCATGGTGGACCGCGACGTCCACCTGCAGCAAATCGCCGGCGTGCTCGGCATCGGCATCGACCAGCTGCGCGCCCTGAACCCGCAATACCGGCACGACGTGGTGAACGGCCTGAACGAGCCCATGCCGGTGAGGCTGCCGTCGAGCCTCGTCGGTCCCTTCATCGACAACCAGGACTCCATCTACAACTACAAGACCGACGAGCTGCTCTCGAAGCGCGACGTGGTGGACGTGAACGACGACACGCAGGCCTACACCCAGGCCCGGCGCGCCTACACCCGGAGCCACCGCAGCGCCACACGCACCCGCCGCAGCGCCACACGAAGCCGCAGCAGCCGGAGCCGGCGAAGCTCGAAGAGCGTCACCGTGCGCCGGGGCGACACGCTCTCGGAAATCGCCGCACGCAACAACACCACGGTGAAGAAACTGCGCCAGCTGAACGGCATACGCGGCAACAGCATCCGCGCGGGAAAGAAAATCAAGGTGAAATAATCTCTTCAATCATTCGGCAACTATGGACGACGACGCACAGAAACTGAAAGACCAGCAACGGGAGGCCGCCGACAACAAGATGATCAACGACGCGTTCCAGCATCTGCTCGACACGTACCTGGCCTCGCGCCACCGCAAGAAGGTAGACATCATCACCAAGGCGTTCAACTTCGCCCGGCAGGCACACAAGGGCGTGCGCCGCCTCTCGGGCGAGCCCTACATCATGCACCCCATCGCCGTGGCGCAAATCGCCTGCGAGGAGATGGGGCTCGGGTCGACAAGCATCTGCGCCGCACTGCTCCACGACGTCGTCGAGGACACCGACTACACCGTCGAGGACATACAGAACATCTTCGGACAGAAAATCGCGCAAATCGTGGACGGCCTGACCAAAATCAGCGGGGGCATCTTCGGCGACAAGGCCTCGGCGCAGGCGGAGAACTTCAAGAAGCTCCTCCTCACCATGAGCGACGACATCCGCGTCATCCTCATCAAGATTTGCGACCGCCTGCACAACATGCGCACCCTCGCCTCGCAGCCGGCCAACAAGCAATACAAAATAGCGGGCGAGACGCTCTACATCTACGCACCGCTCGCCAACCGCCTCGGACTGAACAAGATCAAGACGGAGCTGGAGAACCTGAGCTTCAAGTACGACCACCCGCAGGAGTATGCCAACATCGAGAAGAAACTCGCCGACACGGAGAAGCAGCGCGACTTCCTCTTCGACAGCTTCACCAAGCCCATCCGCGAGGAGCTCGACAAGATGGGCATCAACTACACCATCAAGGCGCGCGTGAAGAGCCCCTACTCCATCTGGAACAAGATGCAGACCAAGCACGTGTCGTTCGACGAAATCTACGACATCCTGGCCGTGCGCATCATCTTCACGCCCAAGGTGAGGAAGGAGGAAATCAACGAGTGCTTCAACATCTACGTGGCCATCAGCAAAATCTACAAGAGCCACCCCGACCGCCTGCGCGACTGGCTCAACCACCCCAAGGCCAACGGCTACCAGGCCCTGCACTGCACGCTGATGAGCAAGCAGGGGCGGTGGATTGAGGTGCAGATACGCAGCGACCGCATG